>CAKMOM010000104.1:0-65988 GCA_927910965.1 uncultured Streptococcus sp. | reverse complement strand
AAACGATGTCGTTACCTGCATTTGGTTTAGTTGCAGCTTTCTGGATCTTTCGTCAAGTCTGTTGCTGGAATTACGGCTGTCTTACCTTCTGGGGTTGTAACTGTCGCATTTCCTTTATCATCTACAACTACTGTTGCATCTGGGTTTACAGCTTTAACTTTATCTTCGATCGCTTTCTTCTCTTCTGGAGTTAAGTTAGCTGGATCTTTAACTGCTGTCTTATCTGCTGGTTTAACGATGTCGTTACCTGCATTTGGTTTAGTTGCATCTGCTGCTGATCTGAATAAATCTTCTGATGGGATTGTTGCTGTAGTTCCATCGTTTAATGTAACTGTTGCATTTCCATTTTCATCGAATTTAACAGATTTTAGTTTTCTGGGTTTAATTCTCTTAATTTTTCTTCTGCTTTAGCTTGATCATCTGGATCATTTGCTTCACCAACTACTTTGTCTGCTGGTTTAACAATATTAGAGTTACCTGCTCCAGCTTTTGCTGTATCTTCTTTAGTTCTTACTAAATCTGATGCTGGAATTGCAGCAGTTTTACCATCTGGAGTAGAAACAGAAACAGTTCCGTTTTCATCTATTGTTACGATAGCATCTGGATTTACTTCTTCAACTTTAGCAACAATCTTAGCTTTTTCTTCATCTGTTAATGCACTTGGATCTTTTACGATAACTTTATCAAGTGGTTTATGAATGTTATTTCCACCTTTACCGTTATCTAAATCTCCCTCAGTTTTAACTAATTTAGCTGGCTTAATCGTTCCTTTATTACCATTTTCTGTAGTAACTTCAATATCACCATTATCGTTATATTTAACTTCTGTGGCTGTAGGGTTAACTTTCTTAACTTCTTCTAAGATTTTAGCTTTTTCTTCATCTGTTAGAGCACTTGGGTCTTTTACTAGAACTTTATCGATTGGTCTATTGATATCTCCAATTGCTTTAATAGCTGCTTTATCTGCTTCTTCTATTGTATTAACATCTTCTACACTAGTTACTGCATCGATTGCTGCTTTTGCTTTTTCAGCAACTTTATCTACTTTAGCTTTTAATGCTTCTTTAGCTTTAGGAGTTAAATCATTACGTGCATCGATTGCTGCTTTTTTAGCTTTAGCTTCGTCTTCAATCGCTTTACGAGCGTTTGGTTTATCTTCTACAACAGGTACAGATTTTTCAATTTCACCTTCAGCTTCTTTTTGAAGTTGCTTAACTTCAGCATCTGTTCCAGCTTTATCGATTTCTTCCTTAGCTTCTTCTGCTAGAGCTTTAGCTGCATCTGCTGCAACTTTCTTCTCATCATCTGTAGCATCTGGAGTGTTAGCAATGTCTTCCAATTGTTTTGCTAATTTATCTTCGATGGCTTTCTTAGCTGCTGGTTTAGCTTTGGCTTCTGGATTTACTGCTGTAACATCTGTCACACCTTTATCTTCAGCATCATCAACGATTTTTTGTGCTGTCGCTGCTGCTTCTGGTGTATCAGCATTATCAGGTTGAGCATCAATTTTTGCTAATTCAGCATCTGCTAATTTCTTAGCTTCTGCTTTGGCTGCGTCTTTTTCTTCTGTCGTTAAGTCTGTACGCTTATCAAGTTCAGCATTCTTAGCTGTTAAAGCATTCGCAATCGCTTCTTTGGCGTTTTCTTTCGCTACTGGGTTTACTTTACCAAGTTCTGTAGTTGCAGTTCCTTTTGCTGTTTCTACATCTGCATTTGAAGTTGCTGCGTCAATTGCTTTCTTAGCATCTTCTGCTGCTTTGTTCACTTTAGCAATTGCTGCGTCTTTTTCTTTATCTGATAAGTTTGGATCTTTTTTAATCGCATCTTCTTTGGCTTTACGAGCCGCTTCAACATCTGCTTTAGCACTTTCTTTGGCTTTTGCCACTGGATTTACAGCTGCTACGTCTGCTGCACCTTTTGTTCCAGCTGCATTTACCGCATCTTGTGCTGTTTGAGCCGCTTCTTTAGTATCTGCTGCATCTGGTTGTTTAGCGATTTCTGCTAATTGTGCATCTGCCAATTTTTGTGCTTCTGCTTTGGCTGCTGTTTTCTCTTCATCAGTCAAATCTGTACGCTTATCAAGTTCAGCATTCTTAGCTGTTAGTGCGTCTGCAATTGCTTTTTTAGCTGCTGTTTTTGCTACTGGAGTTACGTTATCGATAGCGGTAGTTCCGGTACCTTTAGCTGTTGTAAGTTCATCTGCTGTTTGAGCTGCATCAATTGCTTTTGCTGCATCTTCTGCTGCTTTGTTAACTTTAGCAATTGCTGCATCTTTTTCTTCTTGAGATAAGTTACTATTATTAGTAATTTCATCTACTTTGTTTTGACGAGCTGTTTCGATATCTGCCTTCGCTGCTGTTTTTCCTAATGGATTTACAGCTTTAACATCAGCTACACCTTTTGTTCCAGCATTATTTACCGCTGTTTGGGCTGCTGTCGCTGCATCTGCAGTTTCTGCATTATCAGGTTGTTTAGCAATTTCGTCTAATTGTGCATCTGCTAATTTCTTAGCTTCTGCTTTGGCTGCATCTTTTTCTGCTTGGCTTAAATCTTGACGACCATCGATTTCAGTATTTTTAGCACTTAATTCATCTGCAATTGCTTTTTAGCTGCAGCTTTTGCTACTGGATTAACTTTACCGAATTCTGAAATTCCAGTATTTTTTGCTGTTTCTACATCTGCATTTGAAGTTGCTGCGTCAATCGCTTTCTTAGCATCTTCTGCTGCTTTGTTCACTTTAGCAATGGCTGCTGTTTTTTCATCTTCCGATAAGTTTGGATTTGCTTTGATAGCATCTTCTTTAGCTTTACGAGCTGCTTCTACATCTGCTTTAGCTGCGTCTTTTTTAGCTACTACTGGGTTGTCTGCTGCAATTGCATCAGTTCCTGCTTTTTGAGCTGCATCTAGAGCTGTTTTTGTTGTTACGTTAGCATCATTGATTGCTGTTAAAGCTTTCTCTTTGTCAGCATTTACTTTTGCAACGGCTGCTGCTTTTTCTTCATCAGTAGCATTTGGAGTAGCATTAATTGCTACAATTTTCTCAGTTGCTGCTGTATTTACTGCATCAATAGCAGGTTGTTTGTCTAGTGTTACTACATCTGTAAGAGTTAGTTTATCAGTAGAACCATCTTTATAAGTTACTACAATTTTATCGCCTTCTTTAGTTACAGATTTGATATATTGCGACGCATTTTCTACTAATGTGCCATCTTTATCTTTTAGTCTTTCATCATCACTAGTTTTATATTGAATCTTGATGTTATTTTTGATTTTTTCAAAATCAGCATCTGATAAATTATTAACATCAGAAACTGCTATTTTATTACCTTCTTCTGTTTGTCCTTGAATATCATATTTTTGAGTTTGTTCACGAACTACTAGTTTGAACCATCCTTCTGGCACTTGATCTACTGTCTTACCAGAATCACTATTACCATTAGGGTCAGAGAATGTTGCACCTTCTAAATCTTCTGCAACTAAGTATCTCGTCATTAATGGACCTGTAAAGTTTGGTTTACCTGATACTGACACTGTTCCTGTAATTGTTACTTTTGCTGGATTAGTCTCTGTTGCTTCGATTCCTGCTTCATTTCTTTGGTAACCTGTTGTCAATCCATACTGATTTGTTATTCTACCACCGGCAGCACCTGGAGCATTATTCCCTCTTCCACCTTCAGCAATGCGAATATCTTTAATTTTCCCAGAATCATCAGTTGCTGATAATTCAATATTTGTCTCTTCACCTTTGTAAACATAGATTTCTTTTGTAGCAGGATTAGAGAACGGAATAATTCCTTTTGGTCTTACGTTTAATACTTTGTTCTTTTCAATTGTATCTGTAGAACCATCGATGTATGTTACAACAAGTTTGCTTGGTTCAGTTGTTGATACTGCAACAGTATCGATTAATGAAGTAGGATTAGCAACTGCTGCCCCACGTACAAATCGTGCATCATTACTCTTTTTAGAATGTTCTAATTGTAATCTTGATTTAATCGTTGTTAACTCTGCATCTGTAACATTATCGATATCATTAACAGTGATACGTGTAGAATCAGTTAAATCTTTAATGTCATATTTATATGTTTGAGATTTAACAACTAATTTAAAGAATCCTGGTTGATTTGATCCGTTAGAAGATGCGCTGACACTTCCACCTGCCGTATCTGTAACTACTAAATATCTATCTCCCAAAACAGAGTTTTGATCTTCACGTCTGTTAGTAGGAGTAAGACCTAAAAATTTTTCATTAGTCTTACCAGTAATATTCATTGTTACTGGACCAGGTGTTTCAGTTAAAGTTTGAGTATAACTCCATCCAAATCCATCAATTTGAACAGCACTATCTTCAGTTGCTTTATCAAGAGGTCTGTTACCCCCACCTCTTACTTTTACTGAACTAATATTTCCTGCAGTGGAATTCACAGTGATATCAATATTTGTATCTTCTTGGTTATAAAGATAAATTTCTTTTTTAGCATCATCAGAAAACTCTATAGTGTAACTAATATTCCCTACTTTTGTTGTAGTTGCTTCTGTTCTAAATGCGTTATCTTTATCCATCTCTTTACCGTTACGTGGGTCGTTTGAACCTGTGTTTTCGATTGAGTTAGATTCTGATTTTTTCTCAGTGTTTTCTGCTGTTTTACCGACAGTTTCTTTTCCGTTAGTAGTGTCTACTGCTGGAGTTTCTTTTTTCTCTACAGGTTTATTTTTTAATTTAGTGTTAGCTGTAGTTACAAGTTTATTGTAAGCTTTTGTGATTTCACCTTGAGTTGTTGCGTTTGCTAATGTAGCTTTCGCAGCTTCTAAGTCAGCTTTTAGTACCGCAACACTTTCTTCAGTTTTGTTTTCGTATGTTCCGTTAGCTAATTTTGCTTCGATTTCTGCAATGTAGTTTTCTAGTTTAGTTTTGTCTAAAGCTTTAACTTCTTTTGCAGTTTCTCCATCAAGTTTTGCCGCTACTGCTGGTTCTGTTGTAGACACAGCTGGTGTTCCAGCAACTTCTGGCTTGTTTTCTGCTACAGCAGGTGCCTCATAAGTCTTGCCATCTCCGTTCTGTGTAGGGTTAACATCCCCAGTAGTCGAGTTGTTTGCTACAGTAGTTTCTGCTGTGTTTGCATGAACCACTTGGGTAGCTAAACTAGCTCCGACTGCAAAAACAAGAGAACAACCGAATAGGAAATGCTTCCCTTTTTTGATCATTCTCCAGTTCTTTTGCTCTGCATTTTTACGATTAAAATACATAACATTTTCTCCTTTTGATTTCTAAAAAATAGCATGTAATACACACATTCAATATTATAATTTACATTAGCATATTTGTCAATTATATTAATTATTTTTTATTATTTTCCATTATTTTCAGAATATTTCAGGATTTGAACCATTTATTATATTATAGCGTTAAAATAAAAATAAAATTTTCCTTTTCTTCAAGACTATGATAAATGCCATTTTTTTTGAATACTTATAAAGAACATGTCAACTTATCCTACATATAAGCCATTCCTTTTGAGTGCCAAAAATAGGAAACTATGAAAGTAAAGTCCATCAGATACAAATACTCTTCGAAAATATCTTCAAATCACGTCAGCTTCCATCTGCAACCTCAAAATTAGTGTTTTGAGCAACCTGCAGCTAGCTTCCTAGTTTACTCCTTGATTTTCATTGAGTATAAACTATGGTCAAGAAGAAATCATTCTCCCTGACCAGACCTTTGGACCATTACAAGCCATCATTTGTAGCTATTCAAAAAAGCTCCATACTATCTATTATTCAGGGATTCCTGCTACAGATAGTATGGAGCTCAAAAAGCAGTTACACGAGCATGACTGCCATTCTATTCTTGCATGGTGTAACCAACACCACGCACGGTTTTAATGTAGCTTTTTTGACCTTTTACATCAAGCTTGCTACGTAGATAACGGATATAGACATCCACAATATTTGTTTCTGTCGCACTTTCATACTTCCAGACACTTTCCAACAACTGCTCACGAGTCAGGACTTTCTTGCTTCCCATAAGAGTAGCCAAAAGATCATACTCACGACGCGTCAGAGCAATCATCTCTTCGCCACGATAAACAGTATGATGTTCTACATCCATACGCAGATTGCGGTAAGACGTTGGAACCTTCATCTGACTACAGTGTTGGTCGATAAAGTCCCGACCTCGGAAAATCGCTGAAATACGAGCCACCAAATTCTCAATAATAACTGGCTTATAGATGTACGAAACGGCAAAGCGTTGGATTGCCTCAATCTGATCTTGCAAGTCTTCGCGATGGTCCAAGACCATAATGACTGAAGCTGGCTTAGTTCGGCTCAGCTTGTCTGCAAAATCCTGGGCTGTCATATCCCCCAGATGAGCATTCAATAAAATCAAGTCATAGTCTGTCTGAAGAGCCATGGAAAGGGCTTTTTGCCCCTCCTCAACCTGATCAACTCGGTATTGCTCTTTTTGGAGTTCCAAACTTAAAAAATGAGCTAGATTTCGTTCTTTCTCAAGTAATAAAATCCGTTTCCCCATGGCAGACCTACTTATTTTTCGTCATACCAAGAGTAGTGGAAGGTTCCTTCTTTGTCTTTACGTTGGTAAGTGTGGGCACCAAAGTAGTCACGTTGTGCTTGGATCAAGTTAGCTGGAAGGTCAGCTGAACGGTAGCTATCAAAGTAAGTAATGGCTGCTGAGAAGGTTGGCACTGGTACACCAGCTTGAACCGCAAGAGCTACGATGTCACGCACTGCTTGTTGGTACTTAGCAGTAACATCCAAGAAGTATTCATCCAAAAGAAGGTTGGCAAGGTCTGCATCACGGTTGTAAGCATCTGTAATCTTTTGCAAGAAACGAGAACGGATGATACAGCCATCACGCCAGATAGATGCGATGTCCGCAAATGGCAAGTTCCAGTTGTTTTCTTTAGAAGCTACACGCAATTGAGCAAAACCTTGTGCGTATGAAATGATTTTTGAGAAGTAAAGGGCTTGACGGATTTTTTCAATCAACTCAGCCTTATCTCCTTCAAATTTGAAGGCAGCTGGTTTTGGAAGAACCTTGCTAGCATGTACGCGTTCTTCTTTGTAAGTAGAGATGTAACGTGCAAATACTGACTCAGTGATGAGTGACAATGGCACACCAAGGTCAAGTGATGATTGACTAGTCCATTTACCAGTTCCCTTGTTACCTGCAGCATCAAGGATGTAGTCTACGATTGGTCCATCTTGGCCTTCATCGTCTTTACGGCTCAAGATATCAGCTGTGATTTCGATCAAGTAGCTGTCCAATTCACCCTTATTCCACTCAGTAAAGATTTCAGCCATATCTTCTGCAGAAAGGCCTAGCAAGTGTTGCATCAAGTCATAGCTTTCTGCGATCAATTGCATATCACCATACTCGATACCGTTGTGAACCATTTTTACATAGTGACCAGCTCCATCAGGACCGATGTATGTCACACATGGTTTACCATCTTCTGGTGCTTTAGCTGAGATTTCTTCAAGAACATCTGCAACCAATTCGTAGGCCTCTTTTTGTCCACCAGGCATGATAGAAGGACCTTCAAGGGCACCTTTCTCACCACCAGAAACCCCAGTACCGATAAAGTTGATACCTGAGTTTGCCAATTCTTCATTACGACGGATGGTATCTTTGTAGAAAGTGTTTCCTCCGTCAATCAAGATATCACCCTTGTCAAGGTGTGGAAGAAGGGCTTGGATAGTAGCATCTGTACCAGGTCCAGCTTGAACCATGAGCATGATACGACGAGGTTTTTCGATTGAGTTTACAAAACTTTCAACATCATAGCTTGGTACAAAGTTCTTTTCAGGATGGCAAGCAATCACATCTTCAGTTTTTTCTTTACTACGGTTGTAGATAGCAACTGTGTAACCACGAGATTCAATATTAAGGGCAAGGTTACGACCCATTACGGCCATACCAACGACACCAAAGTTAGCTTTTGTCATTTGACACTCCTCTTGTTTAATTTGTTTTATTTTATCATTTTTACTTTTGAAAAGAAAGAATTTTGTAACGACTGCTTAGTAGTCCAAGTCATCCGCATGTCCAGAACCATTTCCAACAAAGTATCCTGTCTTACAGTTAAGGGTAAAGAGATAGGTTCCATCTGGCTTGTAGAGGTTGTAATAACCATTGCCATTAACGATATTAACACGTTCAAGGATATATTGGTTACCAGTGATATAACCACGTGAGCGTGAAGTCGCTAAAATTTGTTCCAAGACACCATCCTCGAAATCCCAAGCAGAGTTATTACTGTCATCAATAGCAGACTGATTGTAAGAAACACGACTGGCACTTCTTTGAACAGCAACTCCTGCACTTGATACACCCATATTGACTTCATTGCGAGTACTTCTAGTTTCATTTGATCCAGTATTTGAGCTACTTGGGCTTGTCTCACTAGTAGTATTTGAACTGGCTTGACTTGAGCTTGAGCTACTAGTTTCACTTGAACTTGAGCTTGAAGCACTTGTTTGCTGGCTCTTACCAAGACTGATAGCCTTATCTAGCAATTTATCAAGCTCCGTATTTCCAGTTTTAATATCTGTAAACTTAGCATCCGATTTAGCTTTAGCGTTAGTGTCCAAAACACCATCAACAATAGCTGGCTTCTCAAATTGAGCATTGACCTCTTGAATGGCCTTGATTTGAGTTGCTAGGCTATCATATTTAGATTTGGCAAGCGTATATTCACGACTACCTTCCAGCTTATCAAGTAAGGTCTTCAGTTGACTCAGTTTATCAAACTGGCTATTCTTCAAAGCTGTTTTATTACTATCTGTATAGAAGCCATCATATAAATTATTGAATTCTTCTGAATCTGACTGCGTGTTTGTAGTTGATTGAGAAGTCTGGATTTCCTTGGTCGAACGATCCACTTGACGATAAACATAATAACCAGTTCCAAGGATAAGAACCACTAATGCGGCTAGAATCCCGTAAAGCACCCATTTCTTCTTACTTTTTCCATCTTCATTATCTGTCACTCGAGAACGTGTGAGAGCCTCTTCCGCTCCAACTAATGGTACCTCTTCCGTCTCGAATTCTTCGACAGGGGAAACTTCTGAATCGCGTGTGAATTCTAAATCATCAAACTGATTCAATTCATCTTCTGGAGCTGGAGAAGTTACTCCTGTTTCCTCACGAAGCTCTTGAAGTAAATTATCCAGAGTCTGAGTCTCCTCTACCTCTTCTTGCTCTTCTTTTTCAACTAAATCATCCTTGCTAAACTGACGTGTTTCAAACTTATCTGCTTCAATTTCATCTTTATGTTGTTTCACATACTTGTCCAAGATAGAATCTCCAGGCAACACACCTGCTTCCACCTCTTCATTTTTTCGCATAGCTTCTCCAACCGTTAGCTCTTTGGCATCATCAAAATCAAATTGCGCTTCTGGATGTTCTGTTTTATGACGATTCCGTCTTTTCTTGCTCATGAGTTTTCCTTTCTACTTTACTTCCTGACGTTTAACCCGCTGACCAAAATATTGATACAAATCAACTTTTAAAGTTCCGTTGTACAACTTCCGTTTCTTATCCGCCTGACTACCGTACTTGGTCTCAAAAGCTTCATCACTAGTTAGGATAAATTTACTCCACGTTTTCAGCGGTGCAAATACTTGACCCATCTCAGCATAAAGCTTGGTAACTCCTGCATCATCTGATAAACGTTCTCCATAAGGTGGGTTAGAGATAATCACTCCATTTATTTTATCAGAACGCAAATCCTGCACGCGCATCTGCTTAAAGGTAATATCTCCTGCAACCCCTGCCGCCTGAGAATTGGCCTTAGCAATTTCCACCATACGTGCATCGATATCACAACCCATGATATCCAGTTCCAGTTCACGTTCTACTTTCTTAGCTGCTTCAGTGCGTACTTCTTGGATCAAACGATCGCTAATCCAGTTCCATTCCTCAAAGGCAAAGGAGCGACGAAGACCAGGCGCCATCTTTCTAGCAATCATAACTGCCTCGATACAGAAAGTTCCCGAACCACAGGTCGGATCAATCAAGGGCTTGTCTGGATACCAGTTAGAAAGTTGCAAAATTGCTGCTGCCATGTTTTCCTTGATAGGAGCGCCACCTTTTTCAGTACGATAGCCACGTTTAAAGAGACTAGATCCTGTCGTATCAATCATGACAGTTGCCACATCTTTGAGAATAGAGACCTCAATCTTAAACTCTGGGCCATTCTCCATCAGTGGAATACCTTCTGGACGAGCATAATGTTTCTGCAACTTCTTAACAACAGCCTTCTTTGAAATAGCCTGTACACTTGGCTCATTGTGCAGTTTAGATTTCACACATTTAGCTTTGGCAATCGGAAAGCGAGCTCCAAGCGGTAAATAATTTTCCCAATCTAGGGCGAAAACTCCCTGAAACAGCTCCTCAAAAGTCTTAGCTGGGAAAGTTCCTACGATAATCTTAATACGGTCCGCTGCACGAAGCCAGAGATTAGTTTCGATGATGGCTCTCGCGTCACCTTGAAAACGAACACGGCCGTTTTCAACCTGACAATCGTAGCCCAACTCCCGCATCTCTCGTCCCACAACGGCTTCAAGACCCGCCGCCGCGGTCGCGATTAAATTAAATTCTTTTTTCATTTTACAGTCTTATAAGACCTTTCTATATGTCCACTTTAAAAAATGAGGTTGAGAAAATTTCTCAGCCCCAACCTATATGCAATTTTCTATAAGCCATGTTTTGTTCCAGAAGTGACTAGGACCACTTCCTTCGATAATCATCTGTCTACCACTAACAGCCTACAGCTGATAGCAGTCAGAGTACTACGTTCGTTTCCGTGTACTCCATGCCCCGACCGAAATTTGGGTTGCTAGCTTGAGGGGTTTACCGCGTTCCACTCTCTCCGTTTCCAGAAAGACTCCGTCACTGTGGCACTTTCAAGCCTACTCCGACCTATCCAAGGACTTAGCCATTTCGACTGCCGTAACGATCTCTCGTCCCTAGGCTTATGGTTTCGCCTAGCACAAACACTACAGGCATCACAGCCTGTGCTAGCATGGACTTTCCTCATGAAAAGAAATTCTCCTCACGCGATTATCCAAAAATTGCACTTTTCAAATAATCTCTTACAAATCAGAGTTATCCAAAATTTGTTTGCCAAACACTTCTTTCTCAAGACGATTTAGACGTTTCAAAATGTCAAAATTCGTCATAGAAGTTGTTGCTGTCATTTCAAGTGGTTCTGCTTGAACCGGTGCAGATTCAGGGTTGCGAGACAATTCTTCCTTCAACTCTGCAATTTCTTGACGGAGAGACTTGACTAAGGCAGCATAAGTTTCATAGTCCTTGATGACATCGTCCAAAAATTCATCAACTTCAACCTTACTATACCCACGGACTTCACGTCCAAACTCTTGCTCGAAAATATCTTTCGCTGAAAAAATAATACTTGCCATCTCTCTCTCCATTCTCGGTTTCTAATAGTATTATTATATAAAAAAAGGCAAACAAAAATCAAGGTCAAAGGCTTACTTTTCAGAAAAATTTTCTGCTAGCTCATTTAAGTCTTCAAACGTTAACCTTTTTATGCGATAACCTGCCTGATTTTTCATCAAATTGTCCATAAATTTTAATTTGGTCTCATTTTCTGGGTCATAGAAAAAATAAGCTAAGTCAGTATTTTCCAGCAAAAATCGTTGGTAGTCTCGTAGTTGCCCCATGTGTTCATATTTAGGATAGGCATATTTGACAAAATCGACCTGCTTAAATTGGTTAAGTTTAAGCTGATTCGCTTCATTCCAATTTTCCCCGTGTGTTTCAAAATCAAAAATGGTCGCTAGGCTGAAATCATATTCTTCTTTCATTTCATTTGCGACATCTAGCACCCAGGATTCAAATCCCAAGTTTCCTGTAAAGACCAGCCATTTAATCCCCTCTTCTGCTAGATTTTCTAAATCACGACGAATGGCTTTCTTTATGATTTTTAATCTGATATCTTTTTCATTAAACAAACCCAAGTCAAAGTTAGAATATCCCATAATTAAAGCTGTAGTCATTTTTACACCTTTCTTTCTATTTTTATGGTATAATAGAGTGATGTTATTGTACCAATAAGGAGAAATATGGTCAACTATCCTCATAAAATTTCATCGAAAAAAAGCCAAACATCCATTTCTCAACCAAAAAATTTCGCAAATAGAGGAATGACTTTTGAAAAGATGATTAACGCTACCAACGACTACTATCTAACGCATGGCATGGCAGTTATCCATAAAAAGCCAACGCCTGTTCAGATCGTTCGAGTAGACTATCCTCAACGTAGTCGGGCCAAAATTGTAGAAGCCTATTTTAGACAAGCTTCCACAACAGATTACTCTGGCGTGTATAGAGGATATTACATTGACTTTGAAGCCAAGGAAACGCGGCAAAAAAATGCTATCCCAATGAAGAACTTCCATCTTCACCAGATTCAACATATGGAACAAGTTCTAGAACAGCAGGGCATTTGCTTCGTACTGCTTCATTTTTCTTCTCAACAAGAAACTTATTTGTTGCCGGCACTTGATTTGATTCGCTTTTATCATCAAGATAAGGGTCAAAAATCAATGCCACTTGGATATATTCAAGAATACGGATATTTAGTAAAGCAAGGAGCTTTCCCTCAAATTCCCTATCTCGATATTATCAAAGAACATTTACTAGGTGGTAAAACAAGATGAATAAACAAACTATTCTGCGATTCTTAAAGTATATTGGAATTACATTTCTTACCTTATTTATCGCATTATTTCTATTAGGTGGAGGTGTCTTCCTCTACTTTGTTAGCAAGGCTCCAGCCTTATCTGAAAGTAAATTAGTTGCGACAACCTCTAGCAAGATTTATGACAATAAAAACGAACTGATTGCTGACTTAGGATCTGAACGTCGCGTAAATGCTCAAGCCAATGAAATCCCTACTGATTTGGTCAAGGCCATCGTGTCTATCGAAGACCACCGTTTCTTTGATCATAGAGGTGTTGATACCATTCGTATCATGGGTGCGGCATTGAGAAACCTCCAAGGGAAAGGAGGGCTCCAAGGGGCTTCAACCTTGACTCAGCAATTGATTAAATTAACTTATTTCTCTACTTCAACTGCTGACCAAACCTTGTCACGTAAAGCCCAAGAAGCTTGGCTGGCCGTTCAACTAGAACAAAAAGCAACCAAGCAAGAAATCCTGACCTACTACATCAACAAAGTCTACATGTCTAACGGTAACTATGGAATGCAAACCGCAGCCGAAAATTACTATGGAAAAGACTTGAAGGATTTAAGCTTACCACAGTTAGCACTCCTAGCCGGAATGCCTCAAGCCCCAAACCAATATGATCCATATTCCCACCCAGAAGCTGCTCTAGAGCGTCGGAACTTAGTACTTTCAGAAATGAAGGGACAGAAATATATCAGTGCAGAAGATTACGAAAAAGCTATTAATACGCCTATCACTGATGGACTTCAAAGCTTGAAGTCAGCCAATAGTTACCCTGCCTATATGGACAACTACCTCAAAGAAGTAATCGACCAAGTCGAACAAGAAACGGGCTACAACCTTCTTACCACAGGTATGGAAGTCTATACTAATGTCGACAAAGATGTTCAACAGCGACTTTGGGATGTTTACAATACAGATGAGTACGTTGCTTATCCAGATGATGAACTTCAAGTAGCTTCCACTATTGTGGATGTAACAATGGTAAAGTCATTGCTCAGTTAGGTGCCCGTCACCAATCAAGTAATGTATCTTTTGGAATCAACCAAGCCGTTGAAACCAACCGTGACTGGGGGTCTACTATGAAACCAATCACTGACTATGCTCCCGCTTTAGAATATGGAGTCTATGACTCTACTGCCTCTATTGTACATGATGTTCCTTATAACTATCCTGGTACTGATACTCCTGTCTACAACTGGGATCATGGCTACTTTGGGAATATTACAATTCAGTATGCACTCCAACAATCACGTAATGTTACAGCAGTCGAAACCTTAAATAAAGTTGGTTTAGATCGAGCGAAAACCTTCCTAAATGGCTTAGGTATCGATTATCCAAGCATCCACTATGCTAACGCCATTTCAAGTAATACAACAGAATCTAACAAACAATACGGTGCAAGTAGTGAAAAAATGGCTGCTGCTTATGCCGCCTTTGCTAATGGTGGTACTTACCACAAACCAATGTATATCAATAAGATTGTCTTTAGTGATGGTAGTGAAAAAGAATTTTCTGATGCTGGTACACGAGCTATGAAAGAAACTACTGCCTATATGATGACCGAAATGATGAAAACTGTTTTAGCATACGGAACCGGACGTGGTGCTTACCTACCATGGCTTCCACAAGCAGGTAAGACAGGTACTTCTAACTATACTGACGACGAAATTGAAAAGTATATCAAGAACACTGGCTACGTAGCTCCAGATGAAATGTTTGTAGGTTATACTCGTAAGTATTCTATGGCTGTATGGACTGGTTACTCAAATCGTTTAACTCCAATCGTTGGAGATGGTTTCCTAGTTGCTGCTAAGGTTTATCGCTCAATGATTTCGTATCTATCAGAAGATGACCAACCTGGAGATTGGACGATGCCAGACGGCCTGTTCCGAAATGGAGAATTCGTCTTCCAGAACAACGCAAAGAACACATGGAATAATTCAGTAACACAACAAACACAAACGGTAGAAACTCCAAGCACAACAGCTGAAAGTTCAACTACACAGGCAAGTACGACGGCTGGTCAACAACCCAATAATGCTCCAGCAACTGATCCTAATCAAGGACAAGCTGGCCAGGCTGGTCAACCGACACAACCAGTACAACCAACGCCACAAAATCCACAAGTTCAACAACCACAACAGTGAGATGAAAGAAAATCCTGAGAATAAAAACTCAGGATTTTTTTCTACAAAAAAATTAGCTTGATAATCTTTGAAAGTGAGGATAGGTTTCAATTCGTTTTCGATAAACCAAAAGAAGTTAGCGAATAACTAACTTCTTTTTATCTTATTTCACATGTTTTGCAAGTTCTTCTTGCGCTTTTTTATTGGATTCTTCTTTTTCTTTCATCCATTTATCTTGAGCTTTTTGGTATTCATCACAGTGACTGCCTTGTCTTGAAGTTCCAAGTATTTGTATAGGAGCGGATCGCTTGTCCCCTTGTTACCAGAGAAGGCAAACGGCATCGTAAATGGTACCATCTTAGACAAGATTGGGCGACCAGTGAGTGATGTTGTTGGAATAATCAAGGCACTATCTGTCAACCAAGCTTGGGCTGTAGCATACTTATCATAACGTTTTGCTACATCTATTGTCTCATTTCCAGCTTCAGTTACCAATTTCTCATAGTCGTTCAGACCAACCTTCTTAGCTGCAGCATTATCTGTACCAGAATCAAAGCCAAAGTAGGTTTTAGTGTTTTCACCAACTGATGGTTTGATAATATCGAGGTAAGTAGATGGATCCGCAAAGTCTGGAGACCAACCAACATTATCTGAAATATCCCAATCTTCCCCAGCTGCTGTTTCAGCAAAGTAGGTAATATTCAAGACTTCATCTTTTTGTAGTTGTTGAATATCAATTACGACATTATCTGTACCCAAGGTTTCTTCAACCGATTGTTTGAAAGATTGAACACGTTGAACTTTTGTAGTTGCTGTCTGATCAACAGGCATGTCTAGGTGAATTGGGAAAGTCACGCCTTCTGCCTGTAAAGCTGACTTAGCCTTCGCAAATTCGGCCTTGGCTTTTTCAGGATTGTAGAGACCATCTTGGGCATCGGCCAGATTAACATCCTTCCATTCATCCCCATAGGTTACTAATTTTTCTTTGACCATATCGCCAAAGTTTTTCCCATCTGCTTGAACAAATGTTGGTGGCACAAAGAGATTACGCAAAATTTTGCTTGCACCACTGGCACCGTTCACTTGTGAAGCATAGGCCGTACGATCAAAACCAAAGGCAATAGCCTGACGGAAATCCTTGTTTAAGAGAGCCTTTTTAGTAGATGTCTTTTGTTCGTCGCTAGTCTTAGAAGTATATTTATAGGACTGACGATCAATATTTGTACCAACTAGATAAGTCGTAGAGTCTTGTTGGGTATAGACAATATTGTCCTTCATCGTTTTTTCAAGTTCTGCAAAACTTGCATTTGTAGGATAAAGTCTGGCTGCTGTAAGACTACCATCTTTAAAGTTTTCCGCAGGTTTGCTGGTATCTTGACCATCCCAGAATGACAATTTTATCTTATCAACATGAACATTATCTTTATCCCAGTAGTTAGGGTTTTTTGCAAATTCAACGGAAGATTTAGCCACAAGAGATTTTAACAAATAAGGACCATTATACAAGATACTGCTTGGATCTGTCGCTTTAGCAAAATCATCCCCTTTTGAATTCAAAAACTCTTCATTAACTGGTGCCAAGACACCCATTGTTGTTTTAGAATTCCAAAAACTTTCAGGTTTGTTCAAAGTGTATTGGACTGTTTGATCGTCAAGGGCTTTAATTCCAACTTGAGAAAAATCTTTATTTTCTCCCTTAGCATAAGCATCCAGCCCCTTGATTGAATCCTGTACCAAGTAAAGAGCTTGTGATTTCTTATCTGTTGCATATTTAAGACCTGTTACAAAGTCTTGAGCCTTGACAGGAGCATATTCTTCACCTTCAGATGTGTACCACTTGGCATCCTGACGAATCTTATAAGTGTAGGTCAAACCATCTTTAGAAACTGACCAGTCCTCTGCCATAGAGGGAACAAGATTCCCATAACGGTCATTTTCAAGCAATCCATCAATGACGTTACTAGTAATGTTTGAAGTAGCTGCCTTGCTGGTTGTCAAATAGTTGAGATTATCTGGGTCTGTCTCGTAAGTAAATGCAAAGGTCTGCTCACCTTTAGTAGCAGAACCACCAGAACAAGCTGCTAAGACACCTGCAGCTAATAAAGTGACTCCCGCAAGAGCCAATACTTTCCTTGTTTTCATAGTATTCTCCTTTGTTTTTCTATCCATTATAGACCCTTTTTAAAGTCCTGTCAATAGAATTTTCTGAATTTTAGAAAATTATTTTTTAAACATTATGTTTGCAAAAATATGAATAATATCAAAAAAACCTCAACTACATTAGGTAGTCAAGGAATTATTGATCATATTTGTAAATAGCGTCTGAGAAACAGTTTTAATTCTTTAATCTAACTCATTTCTTACACACTGCAAAGCTGCTCCAATTACTTGGTGCATATCGTAATAACGATAGTTGTTTTTACTCCCTGTTTTTTATATATTTCATTGGATAGAACAAACAATCTAAATAAGTAATTTTTTTTATAATATATAAGGCACAAACGGAACCATACCATCCAGCTACCAACCCTATAAAAATATGAATAAAAACATTACCAATACCAACTTTTAATAAAATGATCCTAGTTACTGATTCAATAGGAGAATGAAGCAAATAAATTACTAAACTATCCTTCCCCAAATTACGAAAATAAATAGCAAATTTTTTATTATTTAACATTGGATATATCGAAAATGCTAAAATTACTGAAACTGGAAAAACTATTCCCCATAAACCAGGCTGATAGTAAGAAATATAGTATACAGGATTCGAAAACTTCCAAATTATCATAAAAATTAAAATAATAAATATAATAGAAGACGTTAACTTTTTCCAATTATTTTCTAAAATATTAAGTAATCCTGAATATCTTAAATATAAGCCCAATATAAACAAGAAAGACCATAATAATAAATTCTGAATAATATATACATCAACTATAGAAAACAATGACAATATATACATAAATAAAGAAAAAATAAATAATTTTTTGTAAGACTTTATCCAAATAGAAAGAAAACCTATTACTATATAGAGCCACCATAAAACATATAAATACCAGGACACTCCTATTGGAATACGATAAATATTAAACAAGTCTAAAAGATTTGCAGCATGTCTTACTGTTGAACCACCTATTTGTTGCAAGCTAAACTGCAGAATTGAATAAAATATATAAGGAACCCCTAATACAATTGTTTTTTGTTTAACATAGCTTAAGTAATATCTTATGTCATCTAAAGGCTTAAAAAAGAATCCAGATAAGGCAAAAAAAAACAGGTATATGAAATAAATATAGTACTTGGGTGAACAAAAGTAACCAATCACTACTTGTTGCAAAATTTTTAGATTCAAACAATCCTAATCCAACGTGGCCCAAAACCACCATAAAAACAGTTATTCCCTTACCAAAATCTATCCATTCAACACGTTCCTTCATAGTTTTATTCATATCAATTTATTCATTTCTCCTAATATTCTGTTAAAAAAGATAGCATAACCATTTCTTATCTCTTCTTACACTCTAATCTGTAATTTCATTTCTTACACACTGTAAAGCTGCTCCAATTACTTGGTGCATATCGTAATAACGATAGTGTCCTAAACGACCTCCAAAGATAACATTCCCTTGCTCATCAGCCAGTTTTTTATATGATTTATATAAATGATTATTACGATCATTATTAACTGGATAATACGGCTCATCACCTTTTTCCCATGTTTTCGAATGCTCTTTAGTAATGATAGTCTTTGGTTGAGTCCCAAACTCAAAATGTTTGTGTTCAATAATGCGAGTATATGGAGTTTCAGCATCGGTATAGTTGACAACTGCATTTCCTTGGTAATTCTCCATATCCAAGGTCTCATTTTCAAAACGAAGACTTCGGTACTCTAGTTCACCTAATTTATAATCAAAAAATTCATCAATCATACCAGTAAAGACAATCTTAGGGAAGTCCTTCATATATTGTTTTTTGTTGGCAAAAAAATCAACATTTATTTCTACATCAATGTTTTCATGATCCAACATTTTTTCAACTATTTGAGTATAGCCACCAATTGGAATCCCTTGATAGGTATCATTAAAATAGTTGTTATCATAGGTCAGGCGTACTGGTAAACGGCGAATGATAAAGGCTGGAAGTTCCGTAGTTGGTTTGCCCCACTGTTTCTCTGTATAATCTTTGATTAATTTTTCGTAGATATCTGTACCTACAAGAGAGATTGCCTGTTCTTCCAAATTTTCTGGAGTTTTGCCATTTAAAACAGCACGTTGCTCATCAATCTTAGCTTGTGCTTCTGCTGGCGTTACAACTCCCCAAAGTCTATTGAAGGTATTCATATTAAAAGGGAGGTTATAAATCTCACCCTTATAATTTGCAACTGGAGAATTTGTGTAACGGTTAAACTCTGCAAACTGATTTACATAATCCCAAATTTCCTTATCAGAAGTATGGAAAATATGGGCACCATACTGGTGAACTTGAATTCCTTCCTCTTCACGAGTATAGATATTACCCGCGATATGATTTCGTTTTTCAATAACTTTTACTTTTTTTCCTTTTAAGGCTGCTTCATGGGCAAATACTGCACCAAAAAGACCAGCACCAACAACAAGATAATCGTACATAGATATCCTCCTTTAAAATTACATTTTCAAAAATAATTAGTTAAAATTTTTTTAATTTCTTATAAAAATTTTCAAGAAAGTTAATAATGAAATCATCTTTTAATAATACTAGAATCACAGCATAACTTCCGAAGAAAATAATTCCTTCCACACACAATAACCAAAAATAACTTAGTTGTAAGCTCTTTACTAAAATCATTCCTAAAACACTTATACCAACGGTAAATAGATAGCGTATCCCAACTATTTGATGTGCTATTTTAAAGAGTAAATCTCTCGTATAGTAAATTTGAACAAACAAGACAGCAAACTCAGCAATCATAGTGGCAAACGCTGCTCCACTTGAACCATAGGACGAAATTAAGATAAAATTTAATAGTAGATCAATAACTGCACCAACAATAACTGAAATTAAAAGATATTTTTCTTTCTCCAAAGGTGTTAATACTTGAATCCCTAATATTCCAGTAATTCCTATCGGAATTACTGCAATTGTTAAAAACTGCATACTAAGTACTGCACCCAGATACTGCTCTCCTGCGAGAAGAAAAAGACTTTCCTTAGCATTTAAAGTAAAAAATACAGCTAATGGAAAACTAATAAACAACGTAAAGTTTAGGGCTTGAGCCGTGATACGTTCAAACTGTTCCTTCATATTTCTCTTCGCATAATAGGACATCCGTGGTAATAAAACATTTCCTAATGAATTCACAATACTTAATAAAATTAGTTTTAGCTTTGTTGCTGCTGTATACAGCCCAACTTCATAAGAATCTTTTATACTCCCTAGCATTATTAAGTCCAAGTTTGTATAAATTGAAATAACCAATGACTGAGCAAATAAAAATTAAAATAGGCTTAAAATGCGGTACGAATTCATATTTATCCTGTTTTTTTAGGGTTATGTACTTAAATAAACGCTTGAAGTTTAAAATATTCGAACCAGCACTTGAAAACACTAAAATTAATCCATATATAATATAATCGCTCGGTTGGTGAACAAATATAAACATTAATGCTATTGAAAAAATACGAAATATAATAGATCTAACTGTTATATAGTCATATTGCTCAATAGCCTGAAAAAACCAGTTAACACCTAGTACATTTAAAATGATACCGATGGCATTTATATAAAATAGTTCTCTATAGACAAGCATTGAAGGAACCGTAAAAAGCATAATAAAATAAATAATTAATACAAACCCAACCAAAACAATATTAATTATCAGTAGCTCTTGTACAACTTTTGACAGCTTACGTTTATCATCACGAACAGTTGCAGCAGCACGAATTCCATACGTTGGAATACCCAAGGATGCTATTAATGAAAAATAGCTTACTATAGAAGTCACATAAGCTAATATGCCATTAGCCTCGACTTGCAGTACACGAGAAACATAAGGAAAAGTAATCAAAGGAAATAAAAAGTTAGATGCTGTCAAGATAAGATTCATGACAAAATTGTATTTAATCGATCTAATTTGATTGTTTTTCATTTATTTTCTCCACTTAATTTTTTTATCTCTCCTTTTTAAATAAACTAGAGCATCTATTTATTCTCAATGCCTTTATAACTTCTATTGATTAAATAAATAATTACAGCTGCTAATATATAAAATCTTATAAAGTCAATTGATAATATTGTTTCAAAAAACCTATTTGAAAAAATCAACATAACTAAATCATTAATTAAATATGAATATAGAAACAATCTGAAATCAATAATCTTATTTGATTTTTGCAATAGTAAACGATCATAGGTGAAAATATAGTATAGAGAAAAAACAATAGAAATAGGAAGAACCCCCAATATACCAAAATCATAAACAACTGGATAATAAGTTGTCAACACATTCCCTGTTGATAAACCATTTGAGGCATTCTGCCAAGAACCAGAACCTACAATATATTCTATAGCAGATGAATAGTTTCCAAATAGTTTTTGTATTATGGCATGGGCACCATAGAATGTTTGTTCTCCAAAATAGTGAGATAGAGGTAAAGAATTGTAGGTACTACTAATAAAATTATTTAAATTTAATAGTGGCCCTCAATATATATATATATATATTGGACGGAAATCAATTTGGCCTACCATCCCCATTTCGGCCAGTTAAGAATAAAAATAATATCGACAATGGAACTATTAGTAACATTAAATTTATAATCTTCATTATAAATTTAATGTTCAACTTTCGATCATTTATATAAAAGTAAAGAAAGTACCACAATATCATTGCGCTTGTTATCAATCGAAATAATGGACTACGACTTCCTTGTAATAGCAAAAAGAAGGAATAATTCGCAACAATTAATATTAAAAATCTGTCAACTACTTTAGAAACTAGATACTTTTTAATTAGTAAATATAAAGCAATGTAAGAACTAGCATCTGTGAAAGCTTTAAAGTAATAATAAAATTTCGCAACGGAAATATTTAATTCTCTCCCTCTAATTGAATTAAATTTAAGAATTTGATCATAATAATTTATCAACTCAGGTAAACTTCCACTATATCCATTTCCTGCTATAAATAATCTATTAATAAAATTATAAAAATAAAATATTGTCACAATTTGAATTGCTAGCACAATTGCTTTTAACCAAAAGTTAAATTCTATCACATTTGGATTTAAACGTATATTTCTTTCATTCGGCATTAATATTTTTCTAGAAAGTAATGAAATCACTGTAAACACTATCATTGTTGATAGGATAATAAACACAGTTCCTCCATTAAAAGATATCCCATAATATTCCTGTCCTAATATGGAGAAAAATAGTGTCACAACAAAAATTACATAATAAACATTAGAAGGATGTAAATATTCTCTCTGTGTCAAATTGAAATTTATAAAAAATAAAAATAGACTCATAATAAATGAAAAATAAAGCATTATTTTCTCCTTCCATTCACTAAGTAAGTATTTCGTTTATTGCTTTTTTTAGATAAAACCCTTTTTTTAACTTCTCTCTTACTTCTTGAATATTTTCAACAAATTCTTGATACTGTTTTTCACTGAGTGTGTCTAAAATATCTGGTAATTCATACAGGCTTGAAATAACTAACCCAATTTTTTGTGATGTAACAAAAGCTGCTAAGGCTGATTCCTTCCAAACTATAACTGGTAATCCAGAAGAAAGATACAATGATAATTTATGTGGATTATTATATCGTAAATAATTTCCTGTTGGACCATCACACGTTTCTATACTAGTTCCATCCCAAACAAGACCAAATCCGCTTTTTAGCTGATATGGAACTTCATCTGATTCAAAAGCTCCTAAATAGTGAATATTTGATATTTCTTTATTTTCTGTATAATTAACACCCATTAGATTAAATTGTACATCTGGAATTTTTGACAATTCATAAATATAGGGGCTTTTCTCTTGACTTAAATTTCCAGCTATAATAACCGATTTATCGTACGTTACTTTCTCTGACAGTTCTTTTTCATTTAAATAATCAAAAATTTCTAATATTATTAATTTATTAGCATCTATTCCATATTCAACAAGCCATCTTTTCATATTTTCATTATGAACAATAAAATAATCTGTGACTGAAACCATTTGATGGAATTCAGTATTATAATGATTTTCTTGAAAAAGATTTCTAATGATTTCTATATCATGTACTAATAAAATTAATTTGATATTTTTATTTCTAAATTTCTTTAAAAAATAATTTCTTCCAATATCAGTATATAAAAATGGATGCTGAATTAATAATGTATCATTAAGTTCTAGTTGATGATATATTTTTCTCCATTGCAAAAACAAATCGATTTGTCGATTAAGTTTTGCAATTACTGAAGTATTGCTTTCTTCTTTACGCTTCAGACCAATTTTTTTTAAAACCTATCTCATTTAAAATTTTAATACAATCATTTTTAGCCTTACTGCCTGCATGCTTATGTTGCCCATACTCTTCAACTAATTGATAATTCAATGTTCTACCTCTAAAAAATATTTCAAGTTTTTAGCTTGATTTTTTAATATTATATCCTTTTTTCATTAAATTTACTGTGAACTATTCTAGAATCAATTCTTGATTGATTTACCATATTTATCATTTTTAAAGCCCAATTCTCTACTGTGTCATTTAAACTCAAGTATTCTACATTCTCTGTAGCATTCACTTCTTTTGTAATTGCATCACTGACTAAAACGGGTAATCCATTAGATTGTGCTTCTAACGCAGAAAGAGGTAATCCTTCATACAATGAAGGTAATACAAATAAGTCCATTGCACTTAACCAAGGTTTGATATTAGTTTGGCTTCCTGGTAATAAAACTACATCTTCTAAACCTAATTCATAAATTTTTTCTTCAATTTGAGCTTTTAATCCACAGTCACTTCCCACAATAATCAATCTTAGTTTATGATTTTTTTTATATGCAGCAGCAAATACATCCAGTAAAAATAGTTGATTTTTTTGTGGAGACAACCGACCCACATTCCCAATAATTTTACATTCTGTCCAGCCTAATTTTTCACGTAATTGATTTCTATCCTTTTCAGAAAATAAAAATTTTTCAACTTCAATTGCATTTGGTACAATTTTAGCATTTTTTCGTATACTTTCTTTAAACAAATAATCAGCTGCTAAATTAGAGCATGCAAAATAATGTGTTGCTAATTTTGGCAATTTTTTAATATTCATTAAATGTAAAAAATATTTCCATTTACTTCCATAATATTGTGAACTATGACTATGAATGATTCGAATCTTTATACCATATTTTTTGCATATTTTAAAAAATCTATATTGGTAACACTCATTTCATGGCACCAAATTGCATCATAATTTTTAGAAAACGATGAGAATAAATTCTTCATTGATTTTTTATAGCCAAAAAAATCTTCGCTTTTCTTTGGTATATAAAATATTTTTGATCCCGATTCTAAAATTTCATCTTCAAAAATAATTTTACTTTTTGAACGCTTAATAAAATCAAATTGTATATCATGCTTATTAATATTATTAAAATAGTTAAGTATAAAAATTTCAGTTCCGGCTTTTGTTGGACTCATTCCCAACACTAAAATTTTAAGAGCCATTTCCCTTCTCCTTTGTTAAATATTCTTTCAAAAAATAATATAATTTTGATGATATTAGAAAGAGTGAACACTGTATTTTTCTAGATGTTGGAATTTTTTTATTTAAAATAATGTCTTTTAAATATGGTTTGATTGAAGCTTTTATTTTTCTTATATCCTCTTTAGAAGTCTTTATTGCCTGGTTACTTAAAATAAAAGAACCAATAACTCTCTTAGCAATCAACGCCTTTTTAATTTCAATATCTTCAGGAATTCTATCAAGAATTATATCTTCATTGTGATCAATAGCCTCAAAAAAATCATATTGATTTTTTTTAAAACTAGAATGTACTGTACTTCCTTTACGAATAAGATAGTTATACAGTTGAATATCAGTATGGGCAATTTTTGTTGCATTCAGTGCAATCTCTGAAAACACATATAAATCTTCATATATTTTACCATTGGATATGTCACATTAAGAATATTCTTTTTAAATAATTTCCCTCCATTTGACACAGTAATTTCATCATTATAAAGTGCTTTTTCTAAAAAAAGTCCGATTATCCAATATTCTTATGTTTTTTTCAGAAATTTGAATATTAGCATCTTTTTTTTTTAATTCTACCTTATATACTTCATTTTCTGTAGTAGACACAATATCAACACCATATTTTTGTTGGATTTGCATAAAAACTTCTAAAGCATATGGTTCAAAATAATCATCAGAATCTAAATAAGTAATAAACTCACCTTTTGCTTTTTTTAATCCGTAATTTCTTGCTTCTGATTGGCCACCATTTGCTTTATGATAGACATAAAAATTTTTATATCGACATGCATAACTTTCACAAATAGTACCTGATGAATCTGTTGAACCATCATTTACTAATATGACTTCAAAATCTTTAAACGTTTGATTTAGCAGACTTTCTAGTGCATTTCTTAAATAATCTTCAACATTGTATACAGGTATAATTACTGAAATCATGCTTATCTCCTTCATTTATCTATAATTTTATTAAAATATGTTCCCTCATTCGAGTTGATTTTCACCTTATATGTACATTTAAAAAGAGAGGTGTTCTTTAGAACCTCTTTCCAATCATGATCATTGTATTTTCTTGACATATTTGTTGCCAAAAAGAACAATTCTGGATTTGTTTCTGAATTTTCATTTATTGATTTATTCACAGAATTGATTTTCTGATACGCTAGCTCAATAAGATAATCAATTAAAAATAATCAAATTGCCACATTGAATCTTTGAAAGTATTCAATTTGAAAATCTCTTAAAAATTTAAATAAAATAAAATTTTGTTTTCCAGCTAAACAAAATCCAGTCCACCTACCCTTAGGTACAAATTTAGGTATTTTTTCCTCATCTTTCAAACGAATTGTATAAAAATCATTTTCTAAATACTCTAATTTCTTTGATGTTTCTATATATATTGTCGAATCTAACCATACACCTCCATATTTAGCAAGTAAAGTAACCCTAACAATATCTGAAAACTTGATAAAATCGATAATTCCACTTTTATATTTTTCAATAATATTTTCTGGTAAATCAATATAATTAAAAAAGATTATTTTCATCCAAAAGAAGATACTGATAACCATATCTTTTTGCATAACTTCTTTGACTTTCAATTGTCTTTTGAACAATCTTAGGAGCATTTTCTTCACCCTGGATCCACATTGAAAATATTATCTTACTATTAGAATTAACAAACTCTATTTCTTCATCATATAAATAATTTTTTAAAAAATATTCAAATTCATTCTCAAGATATTTTAAAATGGTTTCATGCTTTCTATAATAGAAATTTGTAGTTTTATCTCTAAGTAAGGGAATATTACTCAATCTTCCCCAGATTTTCTCAAATAATTTATTTCTTGCAATCTGAGTATTGAAAGTATTTTTCAATAAAAAATATTCTTTTACAATTTTTTTCATACTCTTTATAAGTTCCTTATTTACTTGATTAAAAATTTATTCTTTCTAGAATTCTAAATATTCGTTCCTGAATTAAATCATTTGAAAAATTATATTTAAGCTCAACAATTTTAAAATTCTTATCTTGAATACTATCAATTGTAGTTTCAATTATATGCTGAATATCTAATGGAGTATCTATTTTTATATTTGGCAATAGAGTAGTTGTTTCCTTATTAACAACTTCCGAAACAACTCCAACATCACTAACTATAATATACAAAGCATTCGCCATAGCTTCTAACATACTAATTGGTAAGGTCTCATCTTTATAACTTGTAGGTAAGATAAAATAATGCATTTTTTTAAGAAGTTGTTCCTTCTCTTCTCCATATACACCATTAAAGTAAGTCACATTTCCCATTGTAGATATTTTGTGCATAAATTCATTTTCGAGAGTGACATCAAAAAACTTTCCTGAAAAATAAAAATGATAGTTAGCATTACTTTGCATGTTTTTAGCTAGCTCTAATACAATGTCATATCCTTTTTCCTTTAGCATATTGCTAAAATAAATAATATTTATCGGTTTTGATTTTCGTTTTGCTTCTAAATCTTCTTCGGATATAAACAAATTTTCATCAATTCCATTCCGTATAATTTCAAATTTTTCATTTGGAATCATTAACGGCTCAAACATTATCTTAGATTTATATCCCAGTAAGATAATTTTGTCAACACGTTGATAAATACTTTTATTAATAATTCTCAGTATTTTATTTTTATTTACCACTTTACCAAACGCACTATTATGAAAATGAGTTACAATTTTCTTACGTTTTAAAATCATCAGAAGTAAATAAATAGAATCTCTAATATTCCCCCCTACGGAACCAGAAGGTGTAAAATAGAAAACATCTGTATTTACTTTTAAAATAAGATAGACATAATAAAAAAGTTTTTATTATCTGTAATGTCAATCGACATCACTTTTTCTGCTTCCTTTTCACAATAAGCTTGAAAATCATTAATAGCTTTTCCAAGACCGGTTTGTCTATTCTTTATTTGTCCTATAATTGTTACTTTCATAAACTAAAAACTCTGTCCATATTTCTTTCCAAAGAATTTGGCCATTAAAAAATGATTTTGCTTTTTTGAGCAAATTCACTTTTTCCATATACATAAACGGCACTTCCTTAGGAGTCAAATTGTTTTTCACCAGCCATACATTAAATAGCAGTTCGCTTACTCTACCAAATAAGCGTGCTTCAAAAACTGTTAAAGTTGATAAGTCCATACATTCATACATACTATCTAAAATTGGAAATAGCCAAGTGAAATAATCATCAGCTAGTTCTTTTTTCATAATAAACATATTAAACATATAGCCACTTCTTTGCTTCATTACCTTATCAAAGCTTGATAGATACTCTGGGCTCTTCATTTCAATCATTTTTCTAGCTAGATCTAAATGAGTCCCATCCAAGGTGTGAGCATAATGAGAATAGAGAGTTTCTATGTAGTACTTTCTTTTTTTAGGGACGATAACATTTGAAACTTCTAACATTTTCTCAATATCATCTTTATCTAAAATAACATCATCTATATTTATTGATTCATTATAAACTTCTGCCTTCTTAGTAAAATAACGACGATAGTGTACCAAACCTAAATAGTCACACTCTAAATTTTTCCATGCCCAATAGAGGCCTGTAAGTTCACAATAGTACGGATTTAAAATGGAAATATTGTCTCCAGTATTATCTCCCTGAAAACCTAATTCTTTTTTACCTTCACATCCAACATGGATTGGGAGATAAAGTTCTGTATCCTGCGGCATGACAAATTGTTTATGCGTCGCCACGATTATTTTTATCACTGACATTTTCTATTTACTTTGCTCCATCTTTTATGAAAACAACTTTAATAGTTTTCAATAAAATTTCAATATCTTTCCAAATTGTCCAACCATCTAAATAAGTAACATCTAATTTTACTACTTCATCAAAGTTTTTAATATTACTTCTACCACTAATCTGCCAAAGTCCTGTTATACCAGGTTTAAAACTTAAACGACGTTTTTGTTCCGGTGTATACGTCATATACTCATCTAAGGTTGGCGGTCTAGTACCAACTAAACTCATATCACCTTTTAGAACATTCCAAAATTGTGGCAATTCATCTAGACTCGTCTTTCTAATAAAATGCCCAATCTTTGTAATTCGTGGATCATTTTCAATCTTAAACATTCCACCCTGCATCTGGTTCTGACTCATCAATTCCTTCTTGATTTCCTCCGCATCTACTCTCATAGAACGGAATTTATAAAATTTAAATACTCGTCCATTTCTACCAACCCTATCTTGGACAAAAATAGCAGGGCCTCCATCTCTTTTTATCAGAGGAACAAGAAAAATAGACACCAGACCACAAATAATCAGACCAACCGAGGAGCCAATAATATCTATAACACGTTTAAGAGCAATATCACTTGAACGATAAAAGGTTGTTGAGAAATTGACGACACTAGAATCCCCAAATCGTTGAATCGCTTTTTCACTATTGGTTACAAAATCTAAAGCCGCTATATTGACAGCTACTGGTAATCCCATTGTTTCAAATCGAGAAACAAAGTCTGCAATCAAAAAGCTTTCACTTGGGAGATTAATCACCACTTGATCTACGACTGATCTCGTAGCATAGGTTACTAGGTTATCCAACGTAACGATTGTAAAATTAGAAGATTCAAAATGCTCATCATCTACAATACTAACAGCTGAAACATAGCCGTAATCATAGGTAGATAGCTGCTTTAAAACTCGCTCAACTTTAGCTCGTGTAGTTACAAGCAAGATTCGCTGAGTATATTTTTTCTTATGAGATAAAAACTTCCAAACCTTACGAATGAAGAGATTCAGCACTAGGATAAAAAGTGTGTTGCCCCCTACAATCCACAATAAATTGTAGAGGCTTAAATAAGGTAAGTCCGGCGTTAACAATGGAAGAATAACAACAGCTAATAAAAGATAGACAAATTCGTACTTTATAGTCTGTATCAGTTCTTCTGCTGAACTCCGATATTTGAAATTCTTACTATAATCACTAACATAGTAAGAAATAACATGAACAACCATTAGAAATGGTAGAGGTCCATGAATATCGAATACAATAGATAATATATAAATTGGAAACAGTTGTATTATGAGAATCTCTAATTTTCGAATATTTGATACTTCTCTCAAAACTACCTCCTAGGTAACTCTACCTACTTCTTTTTCCCATAATTTCCATAGGAACCATAGGCCCCATAACCACCATAAGCTCCGTATTTTTCAACTTCTGTGTTAAATTTATTTAGAACTACACCTAAAAACGGAGTTCCTGTTTGTTCTAACTGTTCTTTAGCCTTCAAAACATCACGACGCTTTGTCTCTCCAGCTGCCGTTACCAAGATAGAAGCATCACATTTTTGTGTAATGATAGCAGCGTCAATGACTATCCCAATCGGTGCAGTATCCACAATGATATAGTCAAAATACTTACGCAGGGTATCAATCATGTTATTAAAGTTGTCACTTTGCAAAAGAGCTGTTGGATTAGGAGATACTGGTCCAGCCTGAATAACAAATAGATTTTCAACGTTTGTATCACAAAGACCTTGTGATAAATCTGTCGACCCAGATAAATAATCTGTCAAGCCAGTGATTTTTTCTCTAGATTTGAATATTCCTGACATAACTGAGTTACGAACATCTGCATCAACTAGCAAAGTCTTGTATCCAGCTCTTGCAAATGACCAGGCAATATTTGTTGATGTTGTTGATTTTCCTTCACCAGGTTTGACAGATGAGATGGCCAAAACTTTCAAATTATCACCACTCAATTGAATATTGGTGCGCAAAGCATTATAATATTCTTCTGCTTTTTTTATAAAATTAATACGTTTCAACGCAATTTCTAATGTTGGCATATTTTCTCCCTTACTTTAATTTATTCAAATCCGGAACAATTCCTAGAAGTGGCATATTCATAACTTCCTCGACATCTTCTGGTCGTTTAACACGATCATCCAATAATTCAAGTAATAAAACTGAAACAACCATTACTGCGCCACCTGCCAGAAAAGCAAGTGCAGTATTACGACGAATATTAGGTGATGAAGGAGTTAGGGCTGGTCTTGCCTCCTCTAGTGTTGTTACATCAGACACACGAGTTACAGAAATAATTTTTTCCGCCGCCACCTCGCGAAGAGCATTAGCAATACGACTTGCCTCTTCTGGTTGATCATCTTCAACTACGATTGATACGATACGAGTATCTACCGGCACTGTTACTTGAATCTTTTTAGTCAATTCTTTAACTGTTTTATCTAATTTAAGATTTGAAATGACTTTCTCCAGTACATCTTGAGAAAGGATAATTTCCTTATAGTCTTTTACTAGATAACTACCGGCTTGTAAATCCTGATTGGTCAATCCTGCATTTTCAGACTGATTACGGCTGACAACATAGATACGAGTTGTACTAGAATACTCCGGTTTCAATACAAAACTACTTACTCCAAAAGCTAGGACAGCTGCCACAATTGCTGTCAACAAAATGATAATTTTCTTTTTCCAAAGGATTTTAAATAATTGAACAACATCAATTCCGATTTCTTTATTTTCTTTCATGTCAACTCCTAAATAATTTGATCAGCTAAGATGAGGCGTGGATTTTCGATAAATAATTCTCTTGCCTTACTTTCACCGTATTGTTTTGAGACGATCTCATAAGCTTCTTTCATGTAAGGCGGTCTTTGGTCTAAATTGTGCATATCACTAGCAACAAAATGAACCAAATCACGCTCTAGGAAATAGCGAGCTCGTTTCTTCATAAATTTATATTTATCCCCAAATAACTTTGGTTTTAAAATACTGGAACTATTGATTTGAGTGTAGCAACCCATATCAATCAACTCTTTTACCCGTTTTTCGTTATTTTCTAATTCATGATAACGTTCAATGTGGGCAACTACAGGTGTTATACCAAGCATAAGAACATTGCTCAAAGCAGTGTGGATTTCTCTGTAAGGAGTAGCCATACTAAACTCAATCAGAGCATAGCGTGTCCCATTAAGACTTGGAATCACTTGCTTCTCTAACTTTTCAAGCACATCATGGGTATAATAAATTTCTGCTCCATAGAGAATAGTCAAGTCTGGAGCCACTTCCTTGGCCAGCTCCTTAACTTCTTGAAAGTTTGCCTCTATCGTCTCCTCAGGGGTCTCAAACATTCCTTTTCGTCTATGCGATGTCGACACAATAGTCCTTACCCCTTGCCTGTAGGCTTCTGTCAAAAGCGCCTTACTTTCCTGCTTCGTTTTAGGACCATCATCCACACCAAATACAATATGCGAATGAATATCAATCATTTTGCTTTATTTCCCTTCCATCACATCATTGATGGCAGCCTTGACTGACTCTAAACTGCTGTCACTTATTTCCATCATGTAGAGGTTACTATCAGGCATAGCATAGGATGGTAAATCCATACGCCCTGTTCCTTTAAGATCTTGCGAATTGATCTTATACGTTCCACCACTCTCAAGTTGGGTATTGACCAAGTTCATCATGGTTTCGAGTGGCATATTAGTTTGAATTGAATCTTGCAACCCTTTTATAATACCGTCATAATTTTTCAAAGCTTCTGTCGAGGTTAACTTTTGCAAAATAGCGACAATGACCTTCTGCTGGTTACGGCCACGATCCCGGTCTCCGTCTGCCAAAGAATAACGCTCACGCACAAATCCTAAAGCTTGCTCCGAATCAAGATGAACATTTCCTACGGGATAGAACTTCCCATTTGTATGAGCTGTAAATTCTTGGTCATTATAGACATCAACTCCACCAAGTAAATCAATCAATTTCAAGAAAGAGGTGAAATTCAAACGAGCATAATAGTTCAAGTCAATACCGTAGAGATTTTCCAGTGTATGAATGGAAGCATCTACTCCATAAATCCCCGCATGGGTCAACTTATCTTTTTGGTTGTTTCCTCCATCTGCAATTGGAACATAGGAATCACGAGGTGTCGTTGTCAAGAGAATCTTTTTCGTTTCACGATTCACTGTCATAATGATATTGACATCCGAACGAGAAACTGAACTGATTGGACCGTAAGTATCAATTCCGCTGATATAAACATTGAAACTATCACCTTTGACATCCTTTGGAGTTTCAACCTTCTTAGTCAATTCTTTGGTATAAATTTTCTTAATCTTTGAAGCATAGTCTGGATATTCTGATTCGATAATGTTTTCAAAGACACTGTTTAATATAATTGCCTTTGTATCACCAGCTAACAAGCTCTTATAGGCAGCAAGATAGGAGCTGCTTTCTTCGACTGTCAGTTCTTTGTTTTGAGTAGATTTCAGATCATTCAACAACTGTTGGATATTATCCTTATCCGTCCCAGTCGGCCCCGTTACACTGGTTACCTGACTGATATTATCAATTGGATTATCTGCTAACACAGCAATACTCATCGAATAATTTGAGTAGTTCGATGTCGCATTCAGGCGACTGGTAAATCCAATGAACTGCCCTACAGCAAAGAGAGAAGTAGCATTAATCAAAATACCCAGTAATAATAAAATCAGCGTCAGATTTTTAACTTTCCTGGACCGAATTAAAAAGAAGCACAAGATGGCTAAGGCCACAATTAAGACGGTAACTACTATATTGAGATATCGGAAGGCTAACATATTGTACTTGAAAATCAAAAACAATAAAAAGACTGCTAGTACTGCATAGATAGCTAGCAACCCCCAACTAATCATAATCTTTGTTTTACTCTGACGAGCTCGCTTTGAAGATCTACTCACGATATACCTCTATTATCAATTTTTATTTCATTTCATTATATCATAAAAAATACACTTGTGGGGTAAATCCACTTAGGTAAGGCGTTTTCATCTTCTTTCCGAAATATTCTTTTTGACTTGCAAACAATTACATCAATAAATTTACTATATAAACATCAAAACGAGGTTCCTTACGGAACCTCGCTCATCATTATTTAACATGATTTTCTGCTTCTTTTTGGGCTTTTTCGATTGATTTTTTGCTTTCTTGCTCCCATTTGATTTTAGCTTCTTCATACTGTTTGGTTGTTACAGTATCTTTTTGCAGCTTCATGTACTTGTAGTTATTGCCGTCACCCTTGATGCCGACCAGTGAATACCCTCTTGTAAATGGCGTTACTTTGGTTACAGATGCTGTTCCACCACTTGACATAGCTGACATAATCAGAGAATTGTCAATCATCCAAGCCTGTGCTTCAGCATATTTTTCATATCGTTTGGCTACATCTTTATTTTCACTATCTGCATCTTTGAGCATCTTGGTGTAAGTATCAAGCCCCAAGCTAGCAATCTTAGCTTTATCTTCTTGAGCATCTAGACCAAAAATCTTGAGGTAGAACCCATCCTCTGCATTGAAAGGATTGAGATAAGTTGATGGATCTTGGTAGTCACCTACCCAACCATCAAAGTTCAAATCATAGTCACGATCAGCTGGTGTTGGTGCCAAGAAGGCTACGTTATTAAAATCATCTGTTGAAAGTTGCTGAACATCAATGACAATGTTATCAGCACCCAAAACTGATTCAAGTGTCTGCTTAACTGAGTTCATTCCTGTCACAGCATTTTTACTTGTTTGATCAACAGCCACATCCAAGTGAATAGGGAAAGTCACACCTTGACTTGCCAATTCTTTTTTAGCTTCCGCAAATTTTGCTTGGGCTTTTTCTTTGTTGAAATAGGCATCCTGAGCATCTGCCAAGTTAATACCTGACCATTCTGTGCTATAGTTGACCAATTTAGAAGCAACTACTTCTCCAAAGGTCTTGTCTCCAACTTGGACAAATGTTGGAGGCACTAGGGTGTTACGAAGGGTCTTGCTAGCCGCTTCTTCCCCATTTGACTGGGCAGAATAGGCTGTGCGATCCAAGGCAAAGTTCACTGCTTGACGGAAGTTCTTGTTCAAGACAGCTGTCTCAGTTGACTTCTTCTGCTCATCTGTCGTTTTAGCAGTGTGATTGTAGGCCTTACGGTTGACGTTGAAATTGAAATACCAAGAAGTCTTGTCCTGCAAGCTATAGACGATATTATCCTTATATTTTTCCTTGGTCTTGGCAAAGTTAGAACTATTTGGATAAACCCCAGCGATAGAATAAGCTCCACTTTCAAAGTTACGGATGGTCAATTCTTGGTCTGAGCCGTCAAAGTAAGCCAATTTTACGTGTTCAATCGATACTTTGTCATGATCATAGTAATGCGGATTCTTCACATACTCGATCGATGATTTTGATGTGAAATCTTTTAACAAATAAGGTCCGCTGTAGAGAATGCTATCTGGAGATAGGGTCCCAAAATCTTTCCCTTTTGAGTTTAGAAACTCTTCATTCACTGGGAAAAGAATACTATTGGTTGTTTTTGAATTCCAGTAAGGCTCTGGGCGTGCCAAAGTATACTCAACAGTATGGTCGTCAATGGCCTTCACCCCAACCTTAGAAAAGTCAGAATCCGCTCCTGTAATATAATCATTCAAGCCCTTGATCGAGTTTTGAATCAAGTCAATGGCCTGGGATTTATTATCCACTGCATACTTGATACCTGTCACAAAATCTTGTGCCTTGACTGGGGCGTACTCTTCACCGTCAGCCGTGAACCATTTGGCATCTTTTCTCAGTTTGTAGGTATAAGTCAGGCCATCGCTTGAAACAGACCAGTCTTCTGCCAAAGATGGAACTAGGTTTCCGTGGTTGTCATTTTCAAGCAAACCATCAACTAGGTTGGTAATGATGGCTGTATTATCAGCGTAGTAGTCTAATAAATAGTTAAATGTAGTTGGATTTCCACTAAAGGTTGATGAGTAAGTTTTTGTATCTGAACCTGATTGTCCGCAAGCAGTTAACAGCAAGGCAGCTGCAACAGTCAGACCTGCACTAAGGATACGCTTTTTTTGTAGTCATCTTCTTTCTCCTTTATGTTAGTTTTTATAACATAGGTTTATTTTACCAAAATAGTGGGAATTTGTAAAGTTAATTGAATTTTGAGAATGAAAGTTTATAAATCTTAGCCATAAAAAAACAAAGGATTTCTGCCTTTCATACAGTCCTCCCTTGTTTTTTATACGATTTCAATTTTAAATTTTTCTGTAAAAAAGGTTTATAGTAATTCCACACAGAAAGCATCCCATGGAGCTAAGATTTGTTTTTCAAAGACTTCCTGAGCCACGGTGTTTTCAATCAAGACCGATTTGACGTTTCCTTCTACGGTCAAGTCTTGCTCTTCATTGGACAAGTTAGCGACGACTAGGAAGCGACGGTCACCATCTTTACGGATATAAGCAAAGACCTTATCAGCAGTTTCAAGCAATTCAAATTCAGCTCGAATCAGCCAGCTATTCTCCTTACGGATTTGAACCAGTTTCTGATAGGTATAGAAAATAGAATCTGGATTTGCCAGTGCTTCTTGAACGTTGATTGCTTTATAATTTGGATTCACTGCCAACCAAGGTTGACCTGTTGAGAAACCAGCGTTTTTGCTCTCGTCCCATTGCATAGGCGTACGGGCATTGTCACGTCCAATGACACGAATACTGTCCATGATTTCTTCCATCGGAACGCCTTTTTCAATAGCCTCACGCGCATAGTTGAGGGATTCAATATCTTCTACTTGATCCAGTGTTTCAAACGGATAGTTGGTCATCCCAATTTCCTCACCTTGGTAAATATAAGGTGTCCCTCTCATGAGATGAAGCAAGATTGCAAAGGCTTTGGCAGATTTTTCGCGGTATTCTTGGTCATTTCCCCAGATTGAGACGATACGAGGAAGGTCATGATTGTTCCAGAAGAGCGAATTCCAACCATCCTCAACGCCTAACTCTGTCTGCCATTTGTTGAAGATTTCTTTTAACTTAGGAATATTCAGCTCTTTTTGATAATGCCATTTAGGCTGACCTTTCTGATACTGAAGACCGATATGTTCAAAATGGAAGACCATAGACAATTCTTGCCCCTTTGGATCCGAGTAGAGCTTGGCAATCTCTGGCGTTGCTCCCCATGTTTCCCCTACTGTCAAGAGATCCTGATCTCCAAAGGTCGCCTGATTCATCTCCTTGAGATAAGGGTGGAGCATAGGACCATTATTGACTACTTTCTCATCAGGAATTTTCCCAATCATGTCGATAACATCCATTCGGAAACCGCCAATGCCTTTATCAATCCAGAAGTTCATCATCTCATAAATTTTATGGCGAAGTTTTTCATTCTCCCAGTTAAGATCGGGCTGTTTCTTGCTGAAAAAGTGAAGATAGTATTGACCTGACTTTTCATCGTATTCCCAAGCAGAACCACTAAAGATAGAATCTAGATCATTAGGCTCATCTCGCCAGATATAGTAGTCTCGTTCAGGGCTATCAGGATTTTCACAGGCCTCGACAAACCAAGCATGCTCATCTGAAGTATGATTGACCACTAAGTCCATGATGATACGAATATCACGCTTCTTAGCTTCCGCGATCAGTTGGTCCATATCCTCCATGGTTCCGAAAATAGCTGCAATCGCTTGATAATCAGCAATATCATAGCCATTATCATCCATAGGACTGTCATAAACTGGAGAAAGCCAAATCGCTGTAATTCCTAACTTGGCTAGATAGTCTAACTTACTGGTAATACCTGGCAAATCACCCATTCCATCTCCGTTGCTATCCATAAAACTCTTGGGATAGACTTGATAGACTACGGCATTGTGCCACCATTTTTCTTGCATCTGTTTACCTCATTATTTTAATAATCTACAGTCTATGATAGCGCTTTTCGGAATTTTGTGCAAGCGTTTGCCTAATCTTTTTGATTCCTTTTTTAGCTCCGTAGTTTCCTAACTTCCAATTTTTTATTATAATAGAGGTCAGAGGTAAAAAAATGAAAAAAACAAGCTTTTAGTTCTGAACAATATTTGAATTTACAGCGCGACCACATTTTGGAGCGCATTAACCAATTTGACGGCAAGCTCTACTTAGAGTTTGGTGGCAAAATGTTAGAAGACTTCCACGCTGCTCGTGTTCTTCCTGGTTATGAGCCTGACAACAAAATCAAGCTCTTGCAAGAGTTGAAAGAGCAAGTTGAGGTTGTAATTGCTATTAATGCGAGCAACATCGAACATTCCAAAGCACGTGGGGATTTGGGGATTTCTTATGACCAAGAAGTACTTCGTTTGATTGATAAATTCAATGAATTGGGAATTTTTGTCGGCTCTGTCGTCATTACACAATACGCTGGCCAACCTGCTGCAGATGCCTTCCGCAATCAACTTGAGAAAAATGGAATTGATTCTTATCTTCATTATCCAATCAAAGGATATCCGACAGATATGGACCACATCATTTCACCTGAAGGCATGGGGAAAAATGATTACATCAAAACCAGTCGCAACTTGATCGTCGTAACTGCTCCTGGACCTGGTTCTGGAAAATTAGCCACTTGTATGTCCAATATGTACCACGATCAAATCAATGGTATCAAGTCTGGCTACGCTAAATTTGAAACCTTCCCAGTTTGGAATCTCCCCCTTCATCATCCTGTCAACTTGGCCTACGAGGCTGCCACAGCTGACCTTGATGATGTCAACATGATTGACCCCTTCCATCTCCAAACCTACGGAGAGACCACTGTCAACTACAACCGTGATATCGAGATTTTCCCAGTGCTCAAGCGCATGTTGGAACGTATCCTTGGTGAATCTCCATACGCTTCTCCGACAGATATGGGTGTCAACATGGTTGGTTTCGCTATTACAGATAATGAGGCTGCTATCGAAGCCTCTAAACAAGAAATCATCCGCCGCTACTATCAAACTGTTCTTGATTTTAAAGCCGAAAAAGTTGGCGAAGCAGCTGTCAAGAAAATCGAGTTGCTTATGAATGACCTCGGTATCACACCAGCAGACCGCAAGGTTGCTGTCGTTGCCCGTCAAAAAGCAGAAGAAACTGGCGGACCAGCCCTAGCCCTTGAATTACCAAATGGGGAAATCGTGACTGGTAAAAACTCAGAACTCTTTGGTCCTACAGCAGCTGCTTTGATTAACGCCATCAAGAAATCAGCTGACATTGCTAAAGAAGTGAAACTAATCGAACCTGAAGTTGTTAAGCCAATCCAAGGCCTTAAAATCGATCATCTCGGTAGCCGCAATCCTCGCCTGCATTCAAATGAAATCCTGATTGCCCTTGCTATCACAGCTACAGAAAATCCTGATGCTGCCCGCGCTATGGAAGAACTTGGTAACCTCAAAGGAAGCGAAGCCCACTCAACCATCATCTTGACAGATGAAGACAAGAATGTCCTTCGTAAATTGGGTATCAATGTAACCTTTGACCCTTACTACCAATACGACCGCTTGTATCGCAAGTAACGATTTGAACCTCTCCACCCTCGGAGAGGTTTTCTCTCTGTCTCAAGAGCTGGCTTTATGATATAATAAAAAAAGAAAACTGAAAGGATTCACCATGTCAAAAGAAGTTATTGTTGAAAGTTTTGAACTTGACCACACTATTGTTAAAGCACCCTATGTTCGCTTGATTGGGGAAGAAACAGGACCAAAAGGAGACATCATCTCCAATTATGACATTCGCTTGGTGCAACCAAATGAAGACTCTATCCCTACCGCTGGTCTTCACACTATTGAGCACCTCTTGGCAAAACTCATCCGCACCCGCATTGACGGCATGATTGACTGTTCACCATTTGGTTGCCGTACAGGTTTCCACATGATTATGTGGGGACGTCACACCAGTGCTGAAATCGCGGCCGTTATCAAGGATTCACTCAAGGAAATCGCTGAGACTACTACTTGGGAAGATGTTCCTGGAACAACCATCGAATCTTGCGGAAACTACAAGGACCACAGCCTCTTTTCTGCTAAAGAATGGGCGAAACTCATCTTGGAACAAGGGATTTCAGATGATGCCTTTGAGCGTCATGTCATCTAAACACAAAAAAGGAACCGGCTTTTCAGCTAGCTCCTTCTTTTTTATTCTAAAAATTTTATCTTATGCTTTTTCACGAATGACCAAAACACCCTCTTCCATATCTGCTTCTAGGTGTTTGGCATCTAAATGATCCAAGTGGAAATCTGTCACCTTATCACGAATTTCTTGTTCAACCACGCGACGGAGAGGACGAACACCCATGACTTCGTCATAGCCTTCTTCTGTGATATAGTCCTTAGCCGCTTGACTAACTGACAAATCAATGTCTTTCTTAGCCAAGGTTTGGTTGACTTCAGCCAACATCAAGTCCACAATCTTAGAAAGGTCTTCCTTAGTCAAGTGTGAGAACTCGATAACTGCATTAAAGCGGTTGAGGAATTCTGGACGGAAGAATGGTTTCAAACGGTCCATCAATTCTGGTTTGTCCGCATCTTCTGTCAAGTTGGCTTCATAACCAAATCCAGCATTTGATGTTGCGATAATGACGGTGTTCTTGAAGTTTACTGTATTTCCTTGACCATCTGTCAAACGACCATCATCTAAGACTTGGAGGAGAAGGGTAATGACTTGAGAATCAGCCTTTTCAATCTCATCCAAAAGAATGATAGAGTAAGGATTGCGACGAACACGTTCTGTCAAGGTATTGCTATTGTCATCATAACCCACATAACCTGCTGTTGTACCAATTAGCTTAGAAACAGCTGTGCGGTCACTGTATTCAGACATATCCAAACGGATGATCGCATCCTTGGTTCCAAACATATCTAGCGCCAATTGTTTAGCCAACTCAGTCTTACCAACACCAGTTGGACCTACAAATAGGAAGCTACCGATTGGGCGATTGCCTTCATCAAAACCAGCACGATTACGACGGATAGCACGAGCTACAGCTTCAACTGCCTTATCTTGACCGATTACCTTATCTTGCAGACGATGAGCCATATCTTTCAAACGTTCGATATCAGATGCTCCCATTTGTGATACTGGAATACCTGTCATTCGTTCTACAGATTCAGCGACATCGTTGACACTTGCAGTCACTTTCATATCTTCTGTGTGGTTTTCGATTTTCTTTTCCAATTCTGTAATACGTGTTTTATAGTTTAGAGCTGCTTCAAAATCTTCCGCCTCGACCGCTTTTTCTTGCTTGTCTTTTTCTGCTTCAATTTCACGTTCAACAGCATGCACATCTGTTACTGGATGTTGAGCTGCCAAGTGAGCCGCTGTTACATCGACAAGGTCGATAGCCTTATCTGGCAAGCTACGTTGAGGAATATACTGAACAGAATAATCTACTGCTGCTTTCAAGACCTCATCTGGCAAGATAACATTGTGGTGTTGTTGATAAAGGTCACGAATTCCTTGAAGGATTTTAAAGGTATCCTCTGCTGAAGGAGCATTGACCTTGACTTCGTTGAAACGACGAGCAAGAGCTGCATTCTTCAAGATGGTGTTACGATATTCGTCTTGAGTCGTTGCCCCAATCACGGTCAATTCACCACGAGAGAGAGCTGGTTTGAGAATGTCCGCAAGCCCTTTAGAACCACTATCTCCACCAGTGCTACCAGCACCGAGGATTTGATGAATTTCATCAAAGAAGAGGATAATATTTCCTGCTTCTTTCACTTCATTGACTAAGTTTTGGACGTTTTCTTCAAAGCTACCACGGTATTGAGTACCGGCCTCAAGGCCTGAGATATCAATGGAGATAATTTCCTTGTTCTTAATGGCAGCTGGGACATCTCCGTTCACAATGGCTTGTGCTAGGCCTTCGACAACTGCTGTCTTACCAACACCTGCATCTCCGACAAGTACAGGATTGTTCTTGGTACGACGTGAAAGAATTTCAGATGTTTCTTGAATTTCCTTGTTTCGTCCGATAACAGGATCCAACTTGCCCTCACGCGCTTCTGCTGTCAAGTTTCGACCTAGTTTAGCAAGAACACCGTCTTGTTTCATACCTGAAGACTGTTGTGTCATTTGTCCATCAGCTTCTACATTTCCTGGTAATTGACCAGTTGCACGATAATGAGCAAATTCCTCAGGTGTCACTTCACGTCCATTAATCAAATAACGGCGATTTTCAGAACTGTATCCACGCATACCACCCATCAATTGGTTAAATAAATCATCCATGTTGTTAAAATTATTAAAGTTGTTGTTCATATTCTTTACCTCTTGTTGTTTTTCTTCGTTATTATTACTGATATTGACTATCTTTGACCTTTGTTTTAAAAAATTTAGACTAGCTAAATTGCTACTCTACGTACTATTTCTGGTTTTTCTTTTTCAAGCAGGAGTAGACTATCTTTACTTCTGAAGATTTCTAGATTAAACATAGACCCACCTCTTTCTATTTCACTTTAAATAAGCGTTCTAGTAAGGGTTTCATTTACCTTACGTTCATAATATACTACATTAGTCAGAAAAGGTCAAGAGATTTGACTTTGATTGACCAATATTTTTTATACTCTTCGAAAATCGCTTCAAACCACTTCAGTTCCCCCTTGCCGTAGGTATCACAGGTATATGTAATTGACTTCGTCAGTCTTATCTACAATCTCAAAACAGTATTTTGAGTTGACTTCGTCAGTCTTATCCACAACCTCAAAATAGTGTTTTGAGCTGACTTCGTCAAGTTTCCTAGTTTACCTTCTGACTTTAATTGACTATTTAAACGCAAAAACACCCTGAAACATCAGGGTGCCATTCTTACATCAAATATAAAATTGCTAGGGTCAGGAGACTTGCTAGAAGCCCTACTCCCCAAAAGAAGAAGTCAACCTTCCACTCGCTCCAAGGATTTCCTTTACCAGACAATCCTCCAAGCTCAAAATGGTGATGCACAGGCGTCATACGGAAAATACGTTTACCACCAGTCATTTTGAAATAGCCGACTTGCATCATGACCGAAGTTGTTTCAAAGACATAAACAATTCCGATAATCAATAGAGTCCATTCTTGGTGGAGAGCCATAGAGATAGCTGCCAGCATTCCACCGAGAGCCAAACTTCCCACATCTCCCATAAAGACCTTGGCAGGCTTATGGTTAAAGACAAAGAAAGCAAGCAAACCACCGATCATGGCAAGAATCACTAGAAGGATATCCATCTGACCTTGCACATAGGCAATAACTCCATAGGCAGACAAACTAATCACAACTGAAATACTAGCCAGGCCGTCAATACCGTCTGTCAAGTTTACTGCGTTTGAAAAACCGACTAGCCAGAAAAGAGCGAAGACAATATAGAAAATTCCTAGATGCACTTGGTAACCAAAGACAGAAAGCATATCTCCACCGCGCTCATAGAAAAGGTAGAAAATGACACCACCTAGAAGCTGAAGAGCCAATTTCTGCTTGGGATTAAGACCCTCATTGATTTTACGAAAGACCTTGAGAAAGTCATCTAAAAATCCGATTAAGCCATAAAGAACCAAGATAAATAAAATCATACCGACATTATTGCTGAGTTGATTACTAAATAGGGCGAAAAAGAAAGCAACTAAAACAGAAGCAATTAAGAAAACCAAACCTCCCATTGTAGGAGTCCCAGCTTTTGCCTGGTGCTGTTTGACATCCTCATGCATCTGCTGGCCTGTAATTTGCGCCTTTCTATAAAATTGGATAAAGGCCGGAATTCCTACTAAAGTTAGTAAAAATGTCACAATTCCAGCACTGATAGAAATAAACATATTAGTCTCCTAAAGTTAATTTAATTTTTTTAATGTTTTTGATAGCTGTATTAGTCCGAACATCTTGCTTCTGAACGACGGAACCTGAACCTTCAAATTCCAGTTCAATATCCAACCATTTAGCAAAGGTCTCAGCAGTCTCTTTTTTCCAGCCATACATGTCTGGAATTTCTTCTACCTTATCCGATAAAAGGAGAACTTGTTGGTTTGGTGCAAGATTGGTCCCTTCTTCTACAGAAGTCTCTTTAATCTTTGTTCCAGTACCTACAACGATTGGTTGAACAATATTTCGGCGTAAGGCTTCCGCCAAATCACCGGGTGAAATGTCCTTGATACTAGGCATTGCATAAGAAGATTCTGAAGTCACTTGATCTAAATTCTTAGCTGGAGATTGAAGATTGAGAGATTCTTTCATAGCTGAAGCCCGTTCCAAGATTGGGTTAGCAAATTCTCCCAACTGGATACCTGAATAATGTTCAGGTTGTTGAACCGTTACATACAAGATAAAATCAGGATTTTCAGCAGGGTTCATAGCCACAACTGAGAAAATGTAGTTGGTAGAACCAACCAAGTAGCCTCCATTTTTCTCGTCTGCGATTTGAGCCGTACCAGACTTGAGGGCTACATTTTGACCTGGAACATTGACAGTTGCTTTTCCTGTACTATGATTATACATAGTTCCATATATAGGATCCGTTCCTACCAAGACCATGTGAGCCCGAGTTTGACTAGCCGCATCTTTCGAAACTGGATTTCCAACAATTTCTTTTTGAGATTTACGAACAGTTTGATCATTTGGATCATACAAGGCCGTAATAAATTTAGGCTCCAGCATGACGCCATCATTGGCAATGGCTGTAAAAGCACGTAGCATCTGGGTCTGCGTTACAGAAATCCCCTGACCAAATGCACTCATGGCAATATTGACAATATTATCTGCAGGCAATTGACCTGTATACTCATCAGTCAGACCAAAACGCGTCGGCACCCCAAATTTAAAGCGGTTTAGATAATCCAACCAAGTAGCATCCCCCATTTTTTGTTCAAGAAGACTCATTCCAACATTACTGGAGAGAGCGAAACCTTGTGAGAAAGTCATCATCCTACCAGTAGTCAAACCATCATTAACATCCCAATCTCGAATCGTCGCATCCGCTATTTTTAATTCACTGCTATTGAAGTATTCTCCACCTGGGAAGGTATTGTTATCAATAGAAGCCGCTAGCGTCATGACCTTCATGGTTGATCCTGGTTCATAGTTACTTTGATAAAGAATATCACGCCAAACAAAGTCCTCAGTGATTCCTTCTTTAGTATCTGCATTAAAGGTAGGTCGTTGGGTGGTAGCGAGGATTTCACCTGTCTTTGCACTGACCAAGGTCGCGGTCATATACTTACCTTTTACTTTTTCTAGAAAGGCATCCATCTGAGTTTCCATGAAAGATTGGAGCGGACTAGACAATGTTGTATAAACATCCTTGCCATCTACAGTTTGTTGCGATACCTGTTCTGTACCGGGTACGATATTTCCTACACGGTCTTTTTCATAGGTAATAATACCGTCTGTCCCAGCAAGAATGGTATTTAAAGAACTCTCCAAACCAGAAGTCCCTAACAAACTCTTACTACCATCCTCATTTTCATGAAGTTGGGCTAAGCCAATAAAACTAGAAGCAAATTGTCCATTTGGATAGCTTCTGTTAGGGCTAGTTGTAAAGTCAATCCCCTCCACACTAGCATCTTTTAACTCTTTTTTAATAGCCATCATATTGGCATAGGTAATCCCATTTCCTTTTGCACCAAAGGAAACTTGGGTCAGATTTGGTTGAGCCAGTTGCTCTTTTACATAAGCTTCATCCATATCCAAATACTTATGGAAGACTTCAGCTACCTTATTAAACTGCGAATCCTCTACATAAAGAATTTTTCCAGTTGCTGACTTGTATTTTTTATCAATAACAGCATAGACGTTATAAGAGGTCGCATCTTCAGCGATTGGCACTCCATTTCGGTCATAGATAGTCCCACGTTTGGCAGGAACTGTTCGGGTTGTTTGGTGAACCTTTTTAGCCTCTTTAACCAAGTCAGTACCAAATATATTACCTTTTGCTATAATATACGCAAAATTAGCCAAAAAGATAGCGAAAAGTACGACAGCTAACAAACTGATGTACTTGCCGACTATTCTACGGTTTTCTGCTGGAGATTTACGATTTTTTAGCGCAAATCGGGTTATTTTTTTCTGTCCATTTCATATCTTACTCCGCTGGTTCGGATATTTTCGGTTATTCAATTTCAAATCTTTTTTTATCTGCAATCTCTTTCAAGCGCTCTGAACGAATCAATTCATTCACTTCCTGCTTGGCATCGTCCAGCTCTGTTTTCTTTTCCTCTATCTGCGCATTGATTTTTGTCAAATCACTTTGCACTTGCAAAAGTCGTGTTTGCATAAAGATAATGCTCACTGCTAAGACGAGAGCCGTAAAAGCGATGGAAAGATAAAAAGCCTTCTCCACACGGGAGAATTTTTTGATACGACTCTGCAAGAATTGACTGGTTGTTTCTTTTTTATCTACCATTTTTTCCTCTTACTTGTGAATTTTTCTGGCCACGCGCAACTTAGCTGAATGCGAGCGGTTATTGGCTTCTAATTCTTCTGCACTTGGCAAGATTGGCTTACGGGATACCAATTCCATCTTGGGCTTGAGATCATCTGGAATGAAAGGCAAACCTTTGGGAACTTCCACTGTTGAAGCTTCCTTGAACAATTGCTTGGTCAAGCGGTCTTCTAGTGAATGAAAGGTAATCACTGAGATTCTACCATCTATAGCCAACATCTCCATAGCCTGCTGGATGGACTCATCTGCCGCTCCCAGTTCATCATTAACTTCAATTCGAATAGCCTGGAAAATCTGCTTGGCAGGATGCCCCTTCTTCTTGAGTTCCTTAGCAGGTTTGGCCGACTTGATAATCTCTGCCAACTCAGTCGTTGTCTCGATTGGCTTGACTGCACGTACTTGTTCAATCTTACGCGCAATCTGTTTAGAGAATTTGTCCTCGCCATACTTGAAGAAAATACGAACCAAGTCATGATAGTCATAGTGGTTCACCACTTCATAGGCTGTCAGACTAGATTCCTGATTCATGCGCATGTCCAGTGGCGCATCCTTTTTATAAGAAAAACCACGCTCACGCTGGTCCAATTGAGGACTAGACACTCCCAAGTCATAACAAATTCCATCAATTTCCTGAACACCAGCTTCGCGCAAACGTGCCTGTAAATGACGGAAGTTATCCTTGATAAAAGTCACCATCCCCTTTTCAATGTAGGGTGCCAAGCGTTTTTGCGCATTATCAATGGCATTCTGGTCCTGGTCAAAGGCATAGAGATGGCCTTTTTCACTTAATTTACTTAATAAATATTCGCTATGGCCCGCTCCACCCAAAGTCGCATCAACGTAGATACCATTAGGTTTTACGTCGAGCATATCAATCGTTTCATGGAGTAAGACCGTTACATGATGAAATTCTTTTGTCATATCTTATCTATTTTACCACAAATCCGACCAGCTTGCACTAGTCAGACAAATCGGTCAAAAACAAGTAAGATTTCTTTAAGAAATATGTCAAATATGCTTGACATTCGCTCCATAGAAGAATATAATATAGTCAAATATATACGACACAAATCAGAAAGGAGAACATATGAATCGTGTGAAAGAATTTCGCAAGGAACTGGGCATTTCCCAGCTCGAACTCGCCAAGGATATCGGTGTCTCGAGACAAACCATCAATATGATTGAAAACGACAAGTACAACCCAACCCTGGAACTTTGTCTCAATCTCGCCCGCAGCCTCCAAACTGACCTCAACAGTCTCTTTTGGGAGGAAGATTTTTAAAAAAGGAGCCAACTCATGAAAAAAGAAACCTTCACTGAAAAACTGATCAAACGCACATACGGCATTTCTGGTCCCCTTGACGAATACAAACGGCGTGAGATCGATCGTATTGGGAACCAAGTCTTTATCGTCCTCTTTTATCTGATGATTTTCGGAAATCTTATTCCACTTCTTCTGGCCTATAAATACCCTCAAGAAGTGGCTCTAATCTATCCTCCTCTGATTTTAGTGATTGCCCTCATCGCTGCTGGCTATGTCACCTACCAAATGAAAAAAACAGGGATTACAGCTATTGATCCAGATATGCTGAGTGAGAAAGAAAGTAAGCAACTACATTACCCAGGTCTGAAAGCAGGTTTGTTCTTTGGTCTATGGATGTTTTTTATAACTCCTCTTCTCAGTATACTCATAGGTGAAAGTCCGGACTATTTTAATTCTCTTCTCACTATAAGAAATGGTGTATCAAGCATTCTCGGTTCTATCTTCTTCGGAGCGAGTATACAGTTCCTCATCTCCCGTCGCATTGCAAAAACTAAGAAAGATCAAGATGAGTATTAGGAGGTCCCCTATGAAATCACTAGTAACTTTACTTACCTATCATCTTTTGTTTGCTTCACTGCTCATCTTCATCATCGTTTCAGGGAACTTGCCAATCTACGATATAGTCCTCCTTCCAGTCTTTGTTCCAGCCCTCAACAAAGGATTGACTTATCTAAAAATCGACTCCCAAAAACGCGCATACTCAACTTAGCACTAATCTTTATGATTCTATCCTTACCACAACTGACGCTCATTTCAAGCAATTGGAAATATTATATACTGCTAACTATCGCTATCCTTTCTTCTATTACTTATCTTTATTATCTCTATCAATTCGTAAAAGAAACAAAATAGCATCGTTCATTTAGGAGAAATCACCCATGAAAAAAGAAGACTTAACAACTCGCCTACTTCGAAATTTCTTTCATATCCAAGGGCCTTTTGATGAATGCCGTCAAGAGGTTATCTACAAGGCTTGCGCCCGTTCCATGATCCAAATCTTTTACTCTTCCTTCATTCTCTTCCTATTCTATATTTTGTTCGGAAGCTTTATAGAAATTGTTCGAAATGTTATGCCCTACATCTATTTTGGACTCATTTTGTTCATGAGTATAAAAGCTCAAAAAGCCGTCCAAGAGCTTCATCTTGAAAAGGATGACAAATCAGAAATCATCCTCAAAACCTACAGCAAAGCCCAAATCAAATTCCGAAGCTGGATTGTGTTTATCGGTATTCAGATTGGCTTCTTTACCTTACTCATCTTTCATAAAGTCTTCGTTCAGCAGATGTCCCTTTCAGATTTTGTAAAATTGCTCTTGCAATTCGATAAAAGTGGTCCTTTCCTGATGTATGGCCTGATTATCGGTAGCATTTTTGGAACCCTGACCTACGGCTTTCTATCCCTACAGGAGGAGAAAACTCCTAAAAACACCAAACAGAAGGAGAAAAGCAAGCAATGACTTCACTATACGATTTTTCAGTCTTGAACCAAGACCATCAAGAAACTCCACTAGAGACCTATCGTGGTAAGGTTATCTTGGTTGTCAACACTGCTACTGGATGTGGTTTAACGCCCCAGTACCAAGGACTTCAAGAACTCTATGATCGCTATCAAGAACAAGGTTTTGAGATTTTAGACTTCCCTTGCAACCAGTTTATGGGACAAGCACCAGGCAGCGAAGAGGAAATCAACGCCTTCTGTAGCCTACATTATCAAACCAGCTTCCCACGTTTTGCCAAGATAAAGGTCAACGGTAAGGAAGCAGATCCTCTCTATGTTTGGTTGAAAGAACAAAAATCTGGCCCACTGGGAAAACGAGTCGAATGGAATTTCGCTAAGTTTCTTATCGGTCGTGATGGTCAGGTCTTTGAACGCTTCTCTTCAAAAACAGACCCAAAACAAATTGAAGAGGCGATACAAAACCTACTATAATTTCACAATCTCACTATTATTAGTTCTCCTTTAGCCTAAGAATAGTGGGATTTTTTGATGGGCTTTGACTTGAATAGGAAAACACCCCATGATATGAACCATGAAGTGTTGTAAAAATGATACATTCATAGCAGACAAGGCACTACTGACTGCTATTCTTGACTCCTGAATATGTATAGGTCCTATTTCTAGGACACGCTTTTTCCGTTACCACCCTAAAATAAAAGCTATGCTCCCGCCCATCCTTGGCATTTTCCTTGTTTAAGACAAAGTAGTTTTTCTGATTCATCGCCATGGTTCGTAGAATGTCATCAATCAAGAAAGTCAAGGGTACGTTCATGGCAGAGTATTTTTGAAAATCCTCTTCAAAATGAATATAGTTATCTGAAAAATAATCCATCTGCAGTTTGTTTTCATACAGCTCTTTTCTAGTCATAAACTCCCTCCTCCCACAGCCGAATTTCTAGGATATCTGCAACCTCTATCAACCTATATCCCTCGTTTGTCCTAATAGATAGAGTTTGAGGTGATAATTCGCTCACTTCACCTATGATCGTGGTTTTCTGCTTCTTTTCCTTGACCACAAAACTTCCCTTCAGTTGGCCAACATAAAGCTGAGAAAGCAAGTGTAACTTCTCAACTGGGGTCAAATCCGTCGAAAAATCAACACGATTTTTTTCTTCACTAAGCGAACTGGTGTGTTCTGAAAGATAAAAGCCCATCCACTTCTGCATCCCTGGATCTTGATAATCTCGCGCGGATTGAAAGGGTAAATAAGAACGATCAATCATTGTAATCCATCTAATCCTCCAGCAGAATGTCCCCCAATCAGCTTGCTTCTGGCAAGACTCCTAGAGGCTTCTTCCAGTGCATTTGCTCTTAAAAGGGAAGTGAAACCAAATTGTTCCCGAATAGAGTCAATGGCCGTCTGGAGCCTTTTCTTCTTTTTCTAACTTGTCAATATCATCAAAAAGGGAAATCAAACCAAAGGACTCGTCTACAAAGCCTGAATAGTTGACTCCAACACTTCTGACTGCTCCTGAAGTGTATTTGTTATGAAATAACTTCAAAACATAATCCGTTAAGACAGCTGTATTATTGGTCGGTTCGATCTTTATTTGTGTGTGAATAGACGACCTAACTTCCTGTTTAGAGAAACCGACATAGATAGAGACAAGGGTTGTTTTCTTACCAGACCTTCTCAATCTAATAGCCACCTGCTCCGCCATTTCTCGGATAATAATTTCAATATCCCGTAGCTTCACGTAGTCTCTCGGCAAGATTTGAGAATTCCCCAGGCCCTTGGATTTGGCTTTATAAGGCTTATGAACATTGCTCTCATCAATTCCGTTAGCATGAAACCACAAACGAAGACCAGCCTGACCCAGAGCTTTCTTTAGCTGGTCTGGATTGCTGGTTGCCAATTCCTTGATAGAAAAAATCCCCAGAGCATGCAAGCGTTTCTCCATCCGCCTGCCAATCCCCCAAAAATCCGTCATCTTAGGGATTGTCCAGACCTTCTCTTCCACATCCTGGTAAGACCAGTTGGCCCTCATGGTCGGAGTGTGCTTGGCTTCATTATCCAGAGCCAACTTGGCCATTAAAGGATTGGCATTTGACATGCCCACTGTAGAGTAGATCCCTGTCTGCCTCCAAATATCCCTCTGAATACGAGCAGAAAGCATATCCAGCTTGTCTTTGCGAGAGAGACTCTTGTTTGAAATGAAATAATTAAGTGAACTAGTCAGGTCAATAAAGCCCTCATCGATAGAGTAGGGATAAATATCATCTGGACTGCCATAATTCTGAAAGATTCGCTGGATTTCCATATTGACTGCGATGTACTCGTCCATCCTGGGTGGCACAATCAAGGTCACTTGAGCCCAATCTTCGATGTAGCGAACATAGTCTGAATCAGTAGGCAACCCCTGCTTTCTAGCATTATAGTAGGAAAATTTGCGAGTCTTGATATCAAAGGGCAGATCATAGGCCCGACCAACATTTGACTTGCCGAAAATCTTCTTAAACAGGGGAGAGGAGGCTAGAATAAGACCAGTTGAATTATCCGCGCGACTCATGACACAAAGCGAGGTTTTCAGCGGATGTAAGCCCCTTTTCACACACTCAACACTGGCATAAAAGGATTTCATATCGACAAAGGCAATGTCACTTTTGGGCTCTCTAGAATAATCAAAGTAGCCCATTGGCTAGCCCTCCATCGGCACAAAGTTCCCAACGATAATGCCAACAATCCGAGGATCTTCCTCATAGGAGATGAAAATATCCTTGTATTTAGGATTGATAGAGACCAGACGCAGGCCAGCTTCCTCCCTATAGACCCGTTTGATATAGGTCTGGTTGTTACAAACCACTGCATAGACCGCCCCGTCATAGTCAAATCCTGTCTCTCGAATCAGTGCTACTGAACCATTTTGATATTTAGGTTCCATGGAGTCTCCAGATACCCAGGATGCAAAATCATGGGCCAACTCCTCATTAAAGTAAACCGTATCAAAATTCTGATCATCGTAGACTGAAGCTCCAATCCCTGCTGACATGCGTTCGTAGACACGGTACTCGTAGAGACGCTCTGGCATAGATGTCACTTTCTGAGCCTGTTCCTCTTGAACCAGGTTGCGAGCATAGAGAACAACCTTCTCCTTCCCTTGCTTGGAGAGGCTATGGTAGAGACGGACAATCTCGATCTGAGTAAAATATCCTTTTGGTACTTTTAAAATATTCTCTAGCTGGAACACCTTCTCCTTGGACGGTTCCTTGACTCCACGTTCCCAAGCCGAGTAAGCCTGAAAACTAATCCCAAGTTGCTCTGCAATTTCCTTCTGTGTCAGTTTTAACTCTTTCCTCCGAGCCTTTAATTTTTCTGGCTGATACATACTTCACCTCCTATTATGATACTTTAATGGACATTATCTCCCTTAGAAAGACTAATCGATGCTTGAATCCAGATTTTTAAAACTCAATCAATATGGTTTAGTTTTATTATATAAAAAAGTAGACAAATGTCCACTAGGAAAAGCAGAAACATCGTGAGTTTTATACTCAATGAAAATCAAAGAGCAAACTAGGAAACTAGCCGCAAGCTGTACTTGAGTACGGCAAGGCGACGTTGACGCGGTTTGAAGAGATTCTCGAAGAGTATTAATCAAACTAAAAGGACTTAGCCCTGTACCATACAGAACTAAATCCCATGAATAAATAATTGATCTAACTTTTAAAATTCCTACAGAAATTCCAGTTTTTCTCTATTTGATACCAGACATTAGTTTTTCAATACGTGGAACGTAGAAGAGTAAGATAATACCGAATACAATCGTAATTCCTCCAACAATTCCATAGTAAGCCACTTCAGTTTCGCTTGTATAAAATTTTACAATTTGAGCATTGATAGCTTGGGCAGCTGCATTACTCAAGAACCAGATAGACATCATTTGTGCTTGGAAAGATTTTGGTGCTAGCTTAGTAGTGACTGATAGACCAATAGGCGAAATCAACATTTCCCCCACAATCACAATAGCCCAACTCATAATCAACCAGAAAGGACTGACCTTAACATCTGTCCCAAAGAGCATCCCTGGTAACATCATCCACAAGAAGGATAGACCTGCTGCTAATAAACCGTAAGCAAATTTCTTAGAAGAGGACGGTTGCTTTTTACCCATTTTCCCCCACAACCATGCAAAAATCGGCACATAAATCATAATGAAAAGTGGATTGATACTTTGGAAAAAGCTAGATGGGAAATGAATCTGATTCCCAAATACATTAAAGTAAAGTCGAGTTTGATCATCCGCAAATAGAGCGAGAACAACAGATCCTTGCTCCTCAATAGACCAGAAGAGTACTCCAGCGATAAATAAAGGAATGTAGGCAAATACTCGGGATCTCTCAGTGGCAGTTATTTTCTGACTAGATAAAATTTTGAAGAAATAGTAGATTGGAATAATTACAGCAATCACTGTAAAGATATTAACAATCATATCCACATTAAACTGGTGAGTAAAGACTAAACCTATAACCACGAGAATAACTACGACAAGTGCAATCAGCAAACGTTTAATCAAGGTCTGCTGCTCCTTCTGTGAAAGTGGATCAGTGGGGTAAAGACTTGATTCAGGCAGGTATTTCTTCCCATCCAAAACATACTTCACCAGACCAAAGAACATCCCAATGGCAGCTAATGAGAAGCCCAGATGGAAATTGACTTCCTGACCTAGATACCCCACTAGATAAGGGGCAACGAAGGCACCTAAGTTAATCCCAAAGACAAAGATACTAAAACCTGCATCCCGTCTATCATCCTCTTTCTCATAAATTCCCCCAACCATATCTGAGATATTGGGTTTTAAAAATCCAGTTCCAAAGATAATCAAGGCAATAGAAAGATAGAGAGCCACTTGTCCAAAAGGTGTTGCCAAAGCAATATGCCCTAGCATAATCAGAATCCCACCGTAAAAGACAGTCTTACGGCTTCCTAAAATACGGTCACTGACAAAACCACCGATAACCGAGGACAAAAATACCAGCGAGCCATAAATCGCCATAACCGATGCAGCCGTGGTCTTATCCATTCCCAATCCACCATCTTGCACGCTATAGTACATATAGTAAAGTAGGATAGCTCGCATCCCATAGTAAGAAAAGCGTTCCCACATCTCTGTAAAGAAGAGGGTGGACAAGCCAATAGGATGGCCAAAAAATGTTTTCTGGTTTTCCATATATATTCTCCTTTAAAACATAATAACTCATTTTACAGAATTTTCAAACGAATGTCAAACAAATTATGTTTATTTTAGAAAATTTTCTGAAAAAATCACACGTCTCATACTTAATTCCATCATAAAAATCCATTTCAGACTAACTTCCACTTCGGTCAGGCAAGCGAAAGTTACTTTGAAAAATCACCTTTAAAAATTTGCTCTTGTTTAGTTTAAAAAGAGGCTGGGCAAAAAGTCTTTAAAATCATAAAAACATCCCTATGCCAAACTTGTAATTACTACAATACAAGCCAATAAGCATAGAGATGTAAAACTGTTACACATTAAAAAATAAATAATTAAAGAATAAAAATTGTGTACGAAATGTCTCAATTAGTTTTCGCTAGTAAATATCATTTCCAACAAACGCCCTCTCAATTCCTCATCTTGATGATGCAAGATATTCATTAACTCATGAGAGTTTTTCGCATTGATGGATTGATTTAACAATCTATCTTTTAATTCATATGGAAGAGAAGCCGTCTTTAGTAGTCTAAAAACTTCATCATTTAGATATGGCATTTTATTTTCTTTGCATTCAAATCTAGCTGTATCATTCTTATTTGGCAATTCAATGATAGACACATTCGTTCCTTTAAAATGAATTCTATGCCTTCTATTGCTTGGAACGATACTAGAATCTCCTTGCAATGCTAACTCTACCATTCCCATTTCCCAATCAATTGATAATCTTGTTTTATATCTTTGACCATTTTGGTCTTCAATCATTTCAAAAGAATGTTGTTTGCCTGGGAATACATACCAATCTACAACTTCAGGTAAATCAACACCCATATCTATCTCAGAACCAACCAAGGGAATGATTGCACCACTTTTTGCAAACACAGGTATCGTCGAAATGTCTCTATAAACACTCAACTTCACACCACCTGTATATTTTTTCTCTGAAAAGAAGTCATACCATTCACCTTCAGGGAACCATACATCTACTTTTGCAGATTGGAATGCCAAATCCATCTTTTCTACAACGGGAGCCACCATCAGTTCTGTTCCAAAAAAGTATTGGTTTGGAACATTATAGCTCTCATCATTCTCTGGGTAGAAATAGTACATTGGGCTGATTAATGGGGCGCCTTCCTCATGTGTCTTTACATTCATGGTGTATAGATATGGAATCATCTGATGTCTCAAACGAAGGTAATTCTTCATAATCCTTAGATGTTGTTTCTGAAAAAAACCAAGGTTCTTTACTATTGAAAGGACTTCTAGAACTATGTAATCGAGTAATCGGACTAAAAACACCAAACTGTAGCCATCTAGTTTGTAGCTCCTCGTCATAATCCCCCAGCATGTGTCCACCGATATCATGACTCCACCAACTATAACCGATATTAGATGCTGTCGCTGTAAAATAAGGTTGAAATCTTAAGGAATTCCAACTAATAATAGTGTCCCCTGAAAAACCAACAGGGTAGCGGTGACTACCAGGACCTGCATATCTTGATAAAATCAAGCCACCTTCTGAATGTTTACAACTATCCTGATAGTGATAATGGTTTAAAAGCCATAGTGGATCCAACATGCCTTGTGTCCCTTGTTGCCAGTCAATCCACCAAAAATCTACTCCTTGCTTTTCTAGCTCATAATGAACATCTTTAAAGTAGGCTTCCCTAAAGGATGGATTGAAAAAATCAAAAATGGCTGGTTCTTCTAGTTCTACATTTAATCCCAATCGTTTGGCGACTCGAGGATAAGCTTCCTCATAAGCCCGTATACCATCAGCAGGGTGGACATTTAAGGAGAGTTTTAACTTTCTATCATGAAGTTGTTGCAATAACTGTTCTGGATTTGGTATTAAGTTTCTATTCCAACTATAGCCTGTCCAACCACTTCCAAAACGAGTTGGAATGTCAGTTATATGCCAATCCATATCTAAAACACCGATAGATAATGGAATTTTCTCTGTTTTAAATCTGTCTATTAAATTCAAGTATTCATCCGACGTATAAGGCCAATACCTACTCCACCAATTGCCTAAAGCATATCTTGGCAACAAGGGTGTTGAACCAGTCAAATGGTAAAAGTCTCTGATTGCTCCTCTATAATCATGCCCATAGGCAAAGAAATACAGGTCAATTTGATTTTCTCTCTCAATATAACCAGATTGTTCATCCCAAATAAATCCTTGAGAATCATCCAGTAAGGCAATGCCATTTCGACTAATAATTCCATCTTCTAATGGGATTGCGCCGTCTGCCTTATCAAGAGTCCGAGCTGTTCCTTTTAACGTTTCAATAGATTCACCAAAATACCAGCGACTACCATATACGGCAAAATTTCCTTTTAATTCTATAAATAAATTTTCGGCGTTAAATTCTCCTTTATTAAAGTGCAAATGAAAATAGTCCGTCATAATATCTAGTACGTTTGATGTCTCGATATAATCTAACGAAACTTGGCCAAAATCTCTATTATAGATAAGTTGTGTCGTTCTATCCTCAAAACTTCCAGTTTGAGAGTATTCTAACCTTACTAACTTGTCTGTTAATACAGAGATTCGATAAAACTCTCCCTTAAAAATTTTCAATTTGTTTCCCTCCTTTTAGTAAATTGCTTTACTTTATCAAACATTTTATTCGTTATCATTACATTCATCAATCCGCAAAAAGCAAATCCCCCAAATGTAAATACGTAAATAGCTGTTAAAACCCGTTCTGGACTACTGAAACTCATATACAGTACAGAAATATTAAATAAAACCAAAATAATAGCTTGTATTGGATTTAAAATACAAATTAATACGCTATTTACAATACTATTTTTTAGATTATCTTTAAATAGACCAATATAGGGAAAAATAACACTCATCAAAAGTATTATAACAAATAAAAAGGGCAACACTAATAATAAACTATACTCTGAAAATAAATTTGAATAGCCCCAAAGACAATAGTTCACATATAAAAGTAATTCTATTAGGAGGATAAACAACCAAATAAAAGTTGATTGTTTAAAATTTCGTCTAAAGATCCGAAAATAATGATAAGTAATATCGGTATCTTTACATTTTAAAATACGATACCACATTGTCGTAAGAGAAGTTAGTGATGCCCCAATTGTAACTATTGGAATACAACTAACAATAAATAGAGTATTTAAAATAATTAAATCTGTCAGAAAAGTTAAAATTCTAACTACTTTTCCATCTAATGAAAATAATTTTTGCATAATAGATATCTCCATAAAATCAATCGTCTTAACTCTATATTTTAGAATGTCAGTTGCACAAAAATATTACCTAAATTATTTAAAAAACATTTCCAAATTTCTTTAAAAATTAGAATAAAGGAAGCGAGATAATTTGACGTTATCAGTCTCGCTTCCTGTAATTAGCTAGTCCCTTGTTTATACAACCAAGAGTTCATATAAAGTATTACTCTTTTACTTCTTTTTGGTAACGATTATATGCTTCCTGTTGAATCTTCATAAATTCGTCCAATCCCATATTCTTAAGAGTTTCTTTGTATGAGTCCCATTCTTTTTCTATGCCACCTTCAACTACCCATTTAGATGCTTGTTGTTTGACATAGGATTCAATGCTAACATAGATTGATGATAATTTGTTAAGTTCTTCTTGTGAATAAATCACATTAGGGTAGGCTGGCAACGCAAATTGTTTCAAATCTTGGTCCATCTTCAATTTCAATCCATCACCTTGTGTTTGATCGATTTCTACGCGACTATTGATATCATCGCTTACGTATTTAGGACCAAAATCTCGAAGTGAATTAATCCATGCCCATTCATCAGCTGATTTACCATCTTTAGGAGGTAACACTTTAAACTTATCACCATTCTTTTCAGTAGCTATTCCAAATGATCCATAGAAATTCTGAATACTTGCTTCATCTGTATATAATTTATCCAACCATTTCAATAATTTAGCAGGGTTTTTGCTCTTATTTGTAATCAAAATTTCATTTCGACCATAGTTGTAATGATCTGGGTCAGAAAAGACATATTGTTTACCATCCATACCTTTTAAAGCAGGTAGAGCAATATACTCACTTGAATGTAAGCCAAACGTTGCATCTGCTGTCCAACCACTAGAAACACCTACTCTAGATACTCCCTTATCCATACGTTTTGCTACACTCATAGAGGTATCTTCTGTAAAGATTTCCGGATCAATCAAACCTTTTTTATAAGATTCGTGCATTGCTGCAATCCCTTGTTTATAACTTTCTTCTGTACGAAGGTAGACTGGTTTTCCATCTTTTACAGACATTTCATATGTATTATCTGCCCCTAAACGATTATTGAACGGAAGAATATATGAGAATGTTGGATCAAAGTTTCCTGCTCCGAATGGAATTTCATCAGAAGCGTCTCCATTTCCGTTCGCATCTTTATCCTTAAATTCTTGTAGTACTTTTACTAAATCATCATAAGTTTCTGGAACCTTTAATCCTAAATTATCCAGCCACTTTTTATTAATAAATAGCTGATTAGCTACAGTAGGACGCATCGGTAATTTTTTAGGTAGACTGTAGATATGACCATCTGGTGAAGTAATCATAGCTTTAATCTTAGGTTCTTTCTCCATAGCCTTAGTTAAATTTGGCATGTTTTCTTTGATTAAATCTTCCAATGGAATAAATAAAGATTGGTTCTGAGCAATTTCTGAATCTGTAAAAGCATTTGAACCTAAAAATGCATCTGGTAAATCTCCACTAGCAACCAACACAGATTTCTTATCTGCCCAATCTGCAGCTACAAGTGTATCCCATTTAACATCGATACCTGCTTCCTTGGCAGAATCTGTTAGAAAACCTTTATGATAATCTTCTCCCCAGTCAGACCAACGAACAGTTGTGATTTTATAAGAATCTTCTCCAGACTTATCGTCCTTATTCGCATTACTAGAATTTGCACAGGCTGTTAAGCCAGCAAGTGTAACTGTTCCTAAGAACAAATATGTAAATGATTTATTTTTCATGTTTTTCTCCTATTCTTTCAAGGCGCCAATCATTACGCCTTGATTAAAGTATTTTTGAACAAAGGGATATAGCAACATTATCGGAGCGGTTGAAATAACAATTGCTGCATATTTCATCATATCGGCTTTGATACGAAGATCTGATGCCACTTCTCCTGTTGCTTGCGATTGTAACATTTGGTTACTAATTAGTAAACGTCGTAAAATTAATTGCAATGGTTGCAAATTTTCATTCGTTAAATAAATTAAAGCATTAAACCACGAATTCCAAATACCAACTGCAGTCCAAAGTCCAATAACTGCTATAATAGCTTTTGATAAAGGAACGACTATCTTAATAAAATAACGAATTGTACCACATCCATCAATTTGCGCAGCCTCCCACATCCCGTCTGGAATACTATTATTAAAGAAAGTTCTAGCAACAATAATATTGTATGATGAAACTGCAAAAGGTATTACCATTACCCAAAATGTATCAATCAAGCCTACATTCTTTACTGTTAAGTAGGTAGGAATCAAGCCACCTGATACGAACATAGGAATAATGTATAGAATGCTCATCCACTTTCTACCAACTAATTCTTTTCTAGATAAAGCGTAACCAGCTGGAATATTGACTACTAAAGCAACTAAGGTACCAACAACAGTATATAAAATGGTATTTAAATAGCTACGCAAAAATAAAGGTTGTTGAATAAGACGTAAATATCCATCTAATTTCCATTCTCTAGGAATAAACCATACCTTCCCATTTGCAACATCTGAAGGATTGCTAAAAGATGCAATCACTACAAACCATAACGGATAAACAATTAACAAGATAAGGAAAATTGCTAAACCATAGGTAACTATATCAAATAATAATTCAGAGTTTGTTTTTCTTGATTTATGAAACCATCTCACTTTAAGCACTCCTTCCTTTAAAAAAGACCCGTTCTAGTATATCTTTTTGAGAACCAGTTAACAGATAACAAAATTATTAGATTGACTACGGTGTTAAATAACCCTATAGCTGTCGAATAACTATACTGAAAGTTCACCATACCAACTTTATAAACATAGGTCGAAATTATCTCACTTCCTGCTAAATTAAGAGGATTCTGTAATAGTAACACTTTCTCAAACCCTACACTTAATAAACTACCTGCTCTTAATATTAGTAAAATCATAGCAGTCGGCAAAAGTAATGGTAATTCTATATGCCGAATCTTTTGTAATCTAGAGGCACCATCCATAGTTGCAGCCTCATAATATGTAGGATCAATTGCAGAAAGGGCTGCTAGATAAATAATACTATCCCAACCTATATGTTGCCATACATCACTCCAAACATACACACCTGCAAAATTAGTAGGTTTTGATAAAAAATCTGGAATAGTAATTCCAACAGACTTAAATACATTCGCTAACAAACCGCTAGTAGGAGATAAAAATAAGATAATCATCCCACACATAACCATTGTAGAGATAAAATGGGGTAAGTAAGTTGTTACTTGAAATATTTTTCTAAATTTACCAACTCTTAACTGATTACTAATGATAGCTAGTATAATAGGTAAGGGGAATCCTACTACAATACTATAAAGTGAAATTTTTAATGTATTGAACATAGTTGTCCCGAATTGGAATGATGAGAAAAATTGAGTAAAGTACTTAAATCCCACCCACTGACTAGCAAAAATACCATTGGCTGGTGAGTAGTCTTTAAATGCAATAATTAATCCCAACATGGGAATATAGGAAAATAAAATTAATAGCAATATTGAAGGAAAAAGTAATATGTATAACGGAATACTATGCTTTAATTTTATTTTATGAAGTTGAGATGCTACTTTCATTTTTTTCCTCCTATCTGATTTTCTACGATTATTTTACACCAAAAAGAATTCCCTTAATATAACTTTTTGGACTAGGTTTATCAATTTTTCAGTTTATCAGTTCTAAGAACTATTACTTTTCCGACATCTTGATAAAACATATCTGTTTTGTACATGATATCGTATTTTCAAAGTGCTATAATTTAAATACGAGGCAAGTATATGAAATTAAATCACGAGTTATCAAAAAAACATTCTATTCATTTTTTCTTTAAACTCCTACTTGTACTACTATTGATAAATATTTTAATCAATATTGCTATGAGTAACATAACCAGAAATTTTATTAAAAACCAAAATATAGTACACTTACGTAGTTCAATTGAAATTTATGCTGACTCTGTTAATGAAAAATTACATTCTGCAGAGAGGTTTATGTATTCAACAATAACACACAGTGAAGATTTGGAAAAATTAAATCATGTACAAAAATTTTTAGACTATCAAGAAAGTCTAAAAAAGGTTCAAACTAGTTTTACAGAGTTTGAATATCAAAATGAAACCCATATGACATTCTTATTAGAAACAAATTCTACTAAACATTTTATCAATGTTTCCGATCTTTATATTCCATATGAAGATTATTTACTGTTAAAAACATATCTAAAATCACTAAGTAGCGATATAAGTGACCGTAAGTGGAAAAATATAACTACTAAAAATAGCGAATACTTAGTTAAATCCGTTCATTACGAAGGAAAAATAATTTATGCAGTCATATCCTCAGAAGATATCCTAAAACCTCTCAATAAACTTAATATTGGTAATAATGGTAAACTCTCCCTAAAAGAGCCTAACAATATACCGTCCTCTAATTACCTAATTCATGCACAAAATGAAAAAACACATTTACCTTTCGATATTTATGTTTTAGTCGATTATGCCGAAGTCTTTAGAAATATCACACTCTTAGAAGTATTTTTATCAGCTGTTCCTATCATTATCACCATTTTATCAATCATCATTATCCTATATATTCGTCAGTGGATGATTAAGCCTATAACAAGACTCACTGAACGGCTCTCTCAACTTGGGGACTCCATCCCCCCTTCTGAATTTTTTATATCTGAAGGTATACTAGAAATTGATAAGGCAAATGATAAACTTAATAAAGTAATATTTGACATGCAAGAATTAAAAATACGGGAATACCATTCACAACTAGAACTTAAGAAGATAGAACTTAATTATCTTAAAAATCAAATTCGTCCGCATTTCTACTTAAATATGTTATCAATGATTCATAGTATGCTTCAAACAAAAAACTACAAGGAAATTGAAGAATTAACTATCCTAACTTCAAATTATCTCCGTCATTTATTTATGGCTAATCAAGATTTTTCAGAACTTAAAGATGAAGTTCAGCATATTAAAGATTATTAGAAATACAACGAATTCGATATGGAAATAGCATCTACTTTTCACTAAACTACAATGATGACCTACAAAATACTCTTGTCCCATCATTACTGTTACAAACATTTATTGAAAACACAATCAAACACGGTTTTTCATTTCAAGATTTATTTACAATTTTACTATCAATAAAAAAAGTAAAAACTGAGGACTCAGATTATATTCAGATTTGTATCGAAGATAATGGTCCAGGTTTCTCTGAAGAAATTTTATCAAAACTAAATCAGAAACAGTCTCTAATAACAGAAGATGGACATCATATCGGGATAACAAACACCATCGAACGTTTGAATCTTCTCTATCCCAACGACTATACTATTACATTTGAAAATAATGAAGAAGGTGGGGCTAAAATTCTTTTACTTATTCCATACAAGATTATAGACGGAGGTTATAATGAACATCTTATTGGTTGATGACGATCGTTTTATCATTGAAGCTTTACGAGAGAAAATAAATTGGGCTAAACTACACATTGACATTGTTTATGTTGCCTATAGCCTCACTCAAGCTCAAAATATTATTAGAGAGCATCCTATTGATCTCATGATAAGTGATATAGAAATGCCTCAAGGTAGCGGTCTCGAACTCTTATCGTGGATTAGAAATGAAAAATATGATATAAAAACAATTTTTTTAACCAATTACGCCGACTTCAACTATGCTCAAAAAGCAATTGAATTGCAAAGCTTTGAATACTATCTAAAACCCATTAACTTTGAAAAATTAGAATTTATTATTCAAAAAGCCATTAGTAAAATTGAGAATCATAACTTAAACGGAAAAAATGATGCACTTTTACAAATAGAAGATAATTTCTGGTATGATTACCTTAGAAAACCTCAAATTTCTCGCATTGATGAACTAGAAAACATAGCAATCAAACAAGATTTTATTCTTAAAAAACACCAATATTTTTTCCTTGCAGTTTTAACAATCAATCTTAATGAAGAAGATTATTCTGCAGAAACTCCATCATGGACTTCTCAACTAAAAAGAGAACTGCAAAGAATTTCACAACCTTCTTATAATCTGATAAGTCTATTCAAAATGGAAAGCCAGGTCGATCAATATGTTTGTCTCTTTAGAGTAGACTCTTCCAAACGTAGTGACAAACTGGCATATGAAATTCATTCTCAAATTTCTAATAATTTTAGCAAATACTCAACTCTTATATATAAGAGTTGCCATAAAATATCCGATATTTTATTTCATGCTAAAGAACTCTACACTTATAATGAACAGTATGTCTCTTATTGGAATACTATTATATGTGTTCCACATAGTTTCCCAACTTCTTTTAAAACAGAAACTCTTTCAATTACTTTTTTAGACACCTTAAGTGAATACGAATTAAGAGAAAAAATTAATTCACTTGCCTATAATTCTCAAATTCCTACTTTCACACTACAACAAATTTTACTAGATTGGATTCAACAAATAGGGATATATCTAGATCAAAATGGAATTTCAGCACATAAATTATTCCAAAATAGCACTCATGATTTCCTATTCCAACGACGTTTTCATTCAATTGAATCATTTCAAGATTACTTTGATTATTACTGGTCACATGCCAAGAAATTTGCAACAAACATTGAAAATCAGAAAAATAGTATTCAACGTATTGTCGAATACATAGATCATCACTACTATGAAGATATAAATCGTTCTATATTAGCAGATATGGTTTATCTCAGCGCAGATCATTTAGCTAGAATTTTTAAAAAAGAAACTGGAGAAACTCTTGTTAAATATATAACGGATAAGCGCATTAATGCTGCTAAATCTCTCCTATCTCAAACAAATATCTCGATATCACAAGTATCTTGTCAAGTAGGGTATGATAATTATTCTTACTTTACTAAAATTTTTAAACAAAGGACTGGGCTTTCTCCTGGAGATTACCGTAAAACTTATCAAAATAAAATGTAAGCAATTTAAATCATTGAAATGATAAGTAAAATTCAAGGTCTGTAGTAATTTTTGAAATTCTACAGTTTTTCCAAAGATAGCTCCATAAACTTATTTGAAATTGCTGATAAGGTAACTTCTTAAAAAGTCAGTTTGAGAAAAACAGCCAGCAAATATTTCTAGGATAAAACGTATACTATCAAGTTTTTTATTCCTGATAGTATGCGCTTTTTATTTGAATACTTGCTACAAAACCTCACAAGATTTACTATCATGCCATACCAAAATGGACTATTTTTTTGATTATAGAAAAAAGATTATTTTTTAAAATGTTTAGAAATAATAAAATAAATTCCAATTTATTTCTAAATATTTGAAAATAATGTCTATTTGTATTATACTATCTTTGAGGTATCTATTATGAACTATATTAAAAGACCACATTATTTAGATTTTTTAAGAAGACATCGTGACCGACAAATCATCAAAGTTGTGAGTGGAGTTAGACGAGCTGGTAAATCTGTTCTCTTTCAACTCTATAAAGAGGAGTTACTAGCAACTGGGGTAGACGAGGATCAAATCATATCCATCAATTTTGAGGATCTGAGTTACTATGACCTCCGACATTTTCAAACATTATACGCTTATATAAAAGATCAATTAGTTAGCGAGAAAACATACTATATCTTTTTAGATGAAATTCAACATGTTGAGAAATTTGAACTGGTAGCAGATAGTCTATTCATCCTACCAAATGTTGACCTCTATTTGACTGGATCAAACGCCTACTTTATGAGCAGCCAATTAGCAACAAACTTGACTGGTCGGTATGTTGAGATAGAGGTTCTTCCTTTGTCATTTGAAGAATATCTATCAGGTCAATCTCTCACAGAAAATCTGAATACAACAGAAATTTTTAACAATTATCTCTTTAGTGCTTTCCCTTACTTATTGCAAACATCATCTTACGCTGAAAAAATTGATTATCTAAGAGGAATATATAACTCAATACTGTTAAATGATATTGTAACTAGATTAGGAAATCCAAATCCTACTATTATTGAACGCATTGTCCGAACCCTTCTCAGTAGTACAGGTAGCTTAATATCAACAAATAAGATTCGCAATACCCTGGTCAGCCAAAACGTTTCAATCTCCCATAATACTTTGGAAAATTATTTGACGACTTTGACAGATAGTTTGCTTTTTTATTCCGTTCCACGTTTTGATGTAAAAGGTAGAGCATTATTGCAACGCTTAGAAAAATATTATCCCGTTGATTTAGGTTTACGACATCTCTTATTACCAGACCACAAAGAAGACATTGGGCATATCTTGGAAAATATGGTATATTTAGAATTGAGACGTAGATATTCACAAGTATATGTTGGTAATTTAGATAAATATGAGGTTGATTTTGTTGTTGTAACTGATCTTGGTCACTACACTTATTATCAAGTCAGTGAAACAACACTTGCTCCAGAAACACTAGAAAGAGAACTTAGACCACTAGAAGCCATTAAAGATCAATTCCCAAAATATCTATTAACAATGGATACGATTCAGCCAACAGCCAATTACAATGGTATTGAGAAGAAAAACATTATAGATTGGTTACTAGAAAAGTAGATAGGCACTGAACACATAAATTGAGACGCAAAAATAACACTCCTGTTTAGATCTAGTGAAACTATGAACAGGAGTGTTTTATTATGACCGAAAAAGGTTATTCCGTAGAAACTAAGTTACCCTTCATCAAAATAAAAATGATAGAAATTAAATAAGGTAATCACGCCTAGCCTTGCAATCAAAATTTAGAAAAGGTTATCACAAAGCTAATCGAGCTAAAAAATCGACAAAAAAGCACTTTTGCAAAATCTTTGCAAAGTGCTTTGAAACGTTGATATAATCGTATTGATTAACGTTTTTGAGAATTGTGAAGCTTTACGAGCTTT
>CAKMOM010000103.1:0-2519 GCA_927910965.1 uncultured Streptococcus sp. | reverse complement strand
CCCTCATGACCCGGTTCTTGCGTACCTTTAGCTTCTATTGGTTTAGTATAGGCTGGGGTTTCTTCGCGAGCTGCCGCTTCACCCTCATGACCCGGTTCTTGCGTACCTTTGGTTTCTAAGGATTCTGTGTAGGCTGGAGCTTCTTCACGGACTACTGCTTCACCTTCATGACCAGGCTCTTGAGTCCCTTTTGCTTCTAACGGGGCTGTGTAAGTCGATGGCTCTGGTTGGACGAGGGATTCGCCTTTGTGACCTGATTCTTGTGTGCCCTTTGCTTGCACTACGGTTTCATTATTTTCTTGTGGTTGGGGCTCTACAGGAGAAGGTGTTCCTCCTTGCTGATTCTCTACCACTGGGCTTTGCGGAGCTGGTGGTACTGGATTTGTCTGTTCTTGATTCCCACCAGTTTTGCTTGAATTTGTTGCAGACTCTGTAGCTGGTGCTGGTTTTTGATCTTGCTCCTCACCTTTTACAACTTGACTATCCTTACTTTCCTGACCCTGAGGAACTTCCGTTTTCTGACTAGTATCCTCATTTTTAGGAGATACAGCTGTTACTGCTGAACTATCCACATTTTCTGAGTTAGAGTTGCTGGCATTTGTCTGCTTGACAAATTCAGTTCCCATAGTCGAACCTGCTGAATGAGCTGCAACCACTTCTTGAGATTGACGGTTTTCTGATTGATTTCCAGTAGATTCTGCTGGCTTGCTAGTTGCCGGTACAGAATGAGCTGGTTTGTTTTCTACAAATCCTAGATAAGTATATCCAGGAATATCAACCGGAGCTGGCAAAGCATCTCCTGCCTGAACCGATAGCTGAGTGTTGTAGGCAGCTAGCGTCTCGCTAGTCAAGGCAAGGACAGTTGGAGACAGCAACTGGCTTCCTAGACTGGTTACTAACAAGAATCGACTAATCTTGCTCTTGCCGTCGCGTCCCTTAAGAACCACTACGATCAGCAAACTAAGACCTGCCACCAAGGCAGCAGTTTCTAGGGAGGAGCTAGTTCCTGTGTTGGGTAAGACTTTATTTGGTCTATAGACTAGATAATAGGTAGCATCTGATTCTTCCGCTACTTGTGGTAGGGATGTAACCAATAGAGCCTTCTCCTCATCAGTCAAATCTGACTCTAAAACATATGTATAGTTAACAGTATGAGATTCTTGGGCAGATACAGTCTGTAGGCCAGTTCCCATCAAAAAGAAACACGCAACTGCTACAGATACAAGGCCAACTGACAATTTTCTTAACGAAAAATTCTGTCTTTCTTCTCCACTAGTTTTGAAATTCATATTCCCCTCTTTTTACATTTTTAAATTAGTATGTTAATTTATAGTAAAATATACAACTTGTCCCATTATACACCAATTTCCAAAAAGATTCTAGAGATAGATATACAAATGAATGGATAAAAAAGTCTTAGCAAAATAAAAAAGAGAGAAACTTTTTAAAAACAGGATAAAGTGAAGTATATGCCCAATATTTTATGAGGCTGTAGAAAGTTTTTATCCACATAAAAACAGAGAGAAGCAAACTCTTCTCTCCATCTTTAAAATGATAGTAACAAATATAGGTTATCTAAAGTTGTTAAAGTAATTCCTTTAGTTTCTAGTTCACCCATTCACCATTACCATTTACACGGTAACCATCTGGTGTTGTTGTGTTCACAGCCAAAGCTCCTGAACCATATGCATAGTACCAGTATTGGCCAACTTTAAACCAACCTGTCTTCATGATACCTGATTGATCAAGATAATACCAAGTACCATTTTCCTTATACCAGCCTGTCTTCATAGCTCCTGAGCCATCAAAGTAGAACCATCTGCTACCATCTGTTCCCCAGCCTGTAAACATCGCGCCTGAACTATCAAGGAAATACCATGTGCCATCAACTTCTACAAATCCAGTCTGCATGACACCTAAATCATTCAAGTAGTACCATTTACCACCCGTTTTCACCCAGCCTGTCTTCACATCACCAGACTCATAAAAATACCATTACCATTAGATTGTACCCATCCAGACTGACTAGATGGAGATGTTCTGAAATCTTTCAACGATTTTTCTACAACTGTAGCTTTACTTTTAACGGTTGAAAGGTTTGAAGCAGTCACTTCTGTATACTGAATAGCAGAACCATATCCACCAGCCAATTCCTCTGAAGAAGCATCATCACCTAAAGCCAAAGAAATCGTCGCTACTTGCTGAGAGCTAGCTGCGTTTTTAAAGGCTGCGAGACCCACATAGGTAAATTTAGAATTGATCAAAACCTCATAATAACCTGTAAATTCTTTAGAGGTTCCACCCTTCTTTTTCGCTACATAATTCGCCTTCTCAGCATGTCCATTTCAATTGCTTTTAGAAAACCTTCATAGTTCACATCTAAAGCTTCTCCTCTTTATACTATTACTAGATGGAAAAAGCAGTCCAGATTTCTTTTAGTAGAAAAGACGCTCAGGTTTCAAAGCTACTGACACCTCAGTAGCGCGTACAAAAAGCAGTTTTCTCCAAGATCAGTAGAC
>CAKMOM010000102.1:0-15984 GCA_927910965.1 uncultured Streptococcus sp. | reverse complement strand
ATCTAGGACTGATTTATGAAATCAATCTGGATGAGACAGGTCTCTGCAAGATTGTCATGACCTTCACCGACACTGCCTGTGATTGTGCCGAAAGCCTGCCTATCGAAATCGTGGCAGGTCTGAAACAAATCGAGGGGTATCGAAGATGTCAAGGTTGAAGTTACCTGGTCGCCTGCCTGGAAGATTACACGAATCAGTCGCTATGGCCGCATTGCCCTTGGACTGCCACCTCGTTAAGCAGGCAAATCACTTTTGAAGATGAAAAGAAGCAAGCCGAGATTGGCTTGCTTTTTGAGTTTATTTTTTACCTGACTTGTCCATATTCCAGAAGTCTGTCACGGCTCCGCGTGAAGCAGATGATACGATATGAGCGTATTTACCGAGGACACCACGACTGTAAAGTGGTGGCAAGGTTGTTTCTGCCTTACGTTTTTCAAGTTCTTCTTCAGATACGGCCATGGAAATTTCTTTGGTATCTTGGTCAACCGTAACGATATCACCTGTACGAAGGTAGGCAATTGGTCCACCATCCTGAGCTTCAGGGGCGATATGTCCAACAACCAGACCATAAGTACCACCAGAGAAACGACCATCTGTCAAGAGGGCAACCTTGTCTCCTTGACCTTTACCAACAATCATTGATGAAAGTGACAGCATCTCAGGCATACCAGGACCACCCTTAGGCCCAACGAAACGAACAACAACTACATCGCCATCAACGATTTCATCTGTCAGAACAGCCTGAATCGCATCTTCTTCTGAGTCAAAGACCTTAGCTGGTCCAACGTGACGACGCACTTTAACACCTGATACCTTGGCAACAGCACCGTCAGGGGCAAGGTTCCCGTTCAAGATGATAAGCGGACCATCTGCACGTTTTGGATTTTCAAGTGGCATAATGACTTTTTGACCCGGTGTGAGGTCTGCAAAGTCAGCCAAGTTCTCAGCGACAGTCTTACCAGTACATGTGATGCGGTCTCCATGAAGGAATCCATTTGCCAAGAGATATCTCATAACCGCAGGCACACCACCGACTTCGTAGAGGTCTTGGAAGACATACTGACCAGATGGTTTCAAATCGGCCAAGTGAGGCACACGCTCTTGAATCGTATTGAAGTCCTCAAGTGACAAGTCAACATTGGCAGCATGGGCAATGGCAAGCAAGTGAAGAGTGGCATTGGTAGAACCACCGAGAGCCATCGTCACAGTGATGGCATCTTCAAAGGCTTCACGAGTCAAGATATCTGACGGTTTGAGACCAAGCTCCAACATCTTAACAACAGCACGTCCTGCTGCTTCGATGTCTTCTTTCTTATCAGCTGATTCAGCTGGGTGAGAGGAAGACCCTGGCAAACTCATACCGAGAACTTCGATAGCAGTCGCCATGGTATTAGCTGTGTACATACCACCACAGCCACCAGGGCCAGGGCAGGCATTACATTCAAGACGTTTCACGTCCTCAGCTGTCATATCACCGTGATTCCATTTTCCGATACCCTCAAAAACAGAAACCAAGTCGATATCTTTGCCATCAAGATTTCCCGGTGCAATAGTTCCACCATAGGCGAAAATAGCCGGAATATCCATATTGGCAATAGCAATCATGGATCCAGGCATGTTCTTGTCACAGCCACCGATAGCGACGAAGGCATCCACGTTGTGGCCACCCATAGCTGCCTCGATTGAGTCCGCAATGATGTCACGAGATGTCAAAGAAAAACGCATACCAGGCGTTCCCATGGCAATCCCGTCCGCTACAGTGATAGTCCCAAACTGCACAGGCCAAGCACCTGCCGATTTAACACCTTCTTTGGCCAATTTCCCGAAATCATGCAAGTGAATGTTACACGGTGTATTTTCCGCCCAAGTCGAAATCACTCCCACAATCGGTGTTTCAAAGTCCTTATCTGTCATACCAGTCGCACGAAGCATAGCACGGTTTGGCGATTTTACCATGCTGTCATAAATGCTACTGCGGTGACGTTTATCTAATTCAGTCATTTGTTCCCTCCCATTTCAGTTTTTACTATTATAGCACATTTTAAAAGCAATGAACAGAAGAAAATTCTTGAATTTTCAGAAAATTCTATACACATATAAACATTTTAAATTAAAAACAACAAAGCGGATCAGGGCACTTTCTGATTACCAGAATATGCTTTTAATCCGCTCGCTTTAAATAACGTAATGTAATTTTTACAGAAGTTCTTTCAGATAAGTGTATTTAACATCTATCTTGCATTATAAAACGCTAAAACTTTCTCTTTTATATTCGATTCACTCAAACCATACTCATTAAGAAGATAATCCATTTTCCCTACTTGACCGAATCTTTCTTGAACACCCATCCGATGAATTTTTGTTATTCCATCATCAGAGAATAATTCACATAAAGCACTACCAATTCCACCTATCTGATTGTGGTTTTCTACAGTAAATATAGTCTTTCCGCTTAACATTGTTTTTATCTGTTCTGGTATCGGTTTGATTCTAAATAAATCTATCACACCTACTGAATAACCTAATTTAGACAGTTCATCCGCAACTCGAATACTTGGAGCAACCATTATACCAGAAGCAACGATTACAACATCTTCACCGTGTCTTAACTCAATGTAGCCTTTAGAAAAATCTTCTCCACCTTGATACACAGCCTCTGGAGCTTTTCTAATTGTTCGAATATATTTTAGTCCTTTTAAGTCTAATGTCTGGTTCAAGATTTCATGAAATTGGATATCATCAGTTGCTTCGAAAATAATTGATTTAGGAATTAAACGTAACAATCCAATTTCTTCAAATGGCATATGTGTCCCACCATTCATCTCTGCAGTTACTCCTGCATCTGATCCAATCACAGTGGCATCCAATTGTGCGTACCCAAGAGAAATAAATAATTGATCAAAGACTCTTCGTGAGGCAAAAGGGCCAAATGTATGAAGATAAGGTCTAAACCCCTGAATAGACAACCCTGCTGCAAGCCCGACCATTTCTGCTTCCATAATTCCAACATTCACATAACGGTCTGCAAAGTCCTTTTCAAGATTATTAGTAGCCATCGAACTTGACAAATCTGCTTCTAAAACTACTATGTCAGAATAACTTTGATTAGCCTCTAGAAGGAAATCTCTATATACATGCCGTAATTCTTTCGTACTTCTTACCATTCTGTTTCCTCCAATTCCTGACTTAATCTTTCTACAACTGAAGTTAACATTTGTCTCTCCTCTACAGTAGGGCGAAGATGATGATTGGATTTCATTTCTTCCAGCTCTCGAACCCCTTGACCTTTAATAGTATCTAATACAATACACTTAGGTGATGGATTATTTGACTGTTTTAATTGGTTAATCCCTTCATAAATTTCTCTAATATCTGAACCATTGACCCTAATGGATTCAAATCCAAATGCTGAGAATTTTTCTACAAAATCACCTGGATTACAAATATCCTTTGTAAAACCATCTAATTGTTTTTTGTTATCGTCTACAAATACAATTAAATTAGATAACTGTTGATGAGAAGCAAACTGTATAGCCTCCCAACATTGTCCCTCATTTAACTCACCATCTCCAACAATAGCATAGGTGTAAAAGGGACTTTTTCTTATTCTCTGACCATATGCAAGTCCGGTTGCAACACTAATTCCCTGTCCTAAAGAGCCAGTTGTCATATCTATGCCCGGCGTTAGATTTCTATCAGGATGAGACGGTAATTTGGTTCCATTTGTATTTAAAGAATATAAGAATTCTTTGTCAAAGAAACCATTCAAATAGAGTGTGCTGTACAAAGCTGGTCCAGCATGTCCCTTGGATAAAACAAAATAATCTCTATCTCGTGACGCAAATATTTCTGGAGTCATCGGCATTATTTCACCATAAAGCACTGCTAAAACTTCTACTATAGACAGACTCCCTCCATAATGGCCGAATCCAAGATGATTCAATGTTCTAAGAGTATTTAATCGGATTTTGTTGCAAATTTTCTTAACTCATCTTCTCTATTTTCACTTAAATCATCCCTTATTCCTCCTTTGCAGATGGCTTTTTAATAAGGATACTCCAAACATAACTGCTAGAATAAGAACAAGACCAATAACAATGCCTGCTTGTGAGCCAAATTGATTCAACATTCCTAAAATAATTCCTGATAGACCAAAATCTGCATCTGAGAAAGTTGACCCTTGGAAACCAAGTCCTCCCAAAACTGGCATTAAAAAGACTGGAAGAAAACTAATTAAAATACCTTGTAAAAATGCTCCAATAGTGGCTCCACGAACACCACCAGATGCATTCCCAATGACACCTGCAGTCGCTCCACAGAAGAAATGAGGCACAACGCCTGGTAAGATGACAACCGTTCCTGAAGCAATCATAATTGCCATACTTACTAAACCACCAACAAAACTAGAGATAAATCCAATTAGGACTGCATTAGGTGCATAAGTATAAACAATCGGACAATCCAAAGCAGGTTTTGAATTAGGTACAAGACGCTCTGAAATACCTTTAAAGGCTGGAACAATTTCACCCAAAATAAGGCGAACACCTGCTAAAATAACAAATACACCTGCTGCAAATTGACCTGCTAATTGTAAAGCATAAACTAGACCACTTGTACCATTACTGATTTCTTTTTCTATATATTCTGACCCTGCAAAGATAGCTACAATAATGTAAATAACTGCCATAGATAAAGTAATACTAACAGTACTATCACGTAAAAAAGCTAAACTCTTTGGGAATTTAATGTCCTCTGTTGATTTTGATTTGTCACCGATAAGGCTACCAGTGAAACCACTTAACCAATATCCCAAAGAACTGAAATGACCTAAAGCCACCTTGTCATTTCCAGTTAATTGAACCATATATTTTTGCACAAATGCCGGGGAAACACTCATAATAATACCAAGTGCTAATCCTCCTAGTAAGATAAGAGGCAAACTTGTAAAGCCAGCAACTGATAAAATGACCGCAATCATACACGCCATATATAGAGTGTGGTGCCCTGTTAAAAAGATATATTTGAATCGAGTAAAACGAGCAATTAAGATATTGAATACCATACCTGCAAACATAATCATTGCAGTAGCTGAGCCATATGTGGTTAAAGCTACAGCTACAATTGCTTCATTATTCGGTACAACTCCAGATAAATGAAAAGCATGTTCAAACATGGTACCAAATGGATTCAAAGAATTTTGTACAATTCCTGCACCACCAGATACAACTAAGAAACCAACAAAGGTCTTAATTCCACCTTTAATAATATCAGGTAATTTCTTCTTCTGAAGAACTAATCCTAAGATTGCAATTAAAGCTACTAAAATAGCTGGTGTACTAACAATATCCAATATGAACTTCATCATGACGCTAGCCTCCTAAATAAGTCCTTTTTCTTCACAAAGTTTAGTAATTAATTCTCGTAGTTCATCCATATCAATAATACTATTTAAGATACGAACATCTCCAAGATGACTAGCTGAATCAGCTAAATCACGACCAACAATCCAAATATCAGCTGCATTTGGATCTGCTCCACCTAAATCATAGTGTTCAACTTCTACATCTGAAACATTCAAATCACTCAATACAGATTCAATATTCATCTGTACCATAAAACTTGAACCTAATCCTGAACCACAAGCTGTACCAATTTTTAACATTATCTAATCCTCCTGTTTTAATTATCATTTCAATGTCATCATAGTTTTTTGATGATATTAAAGTTTGAACATGATTTTTATCTCTTAAAATTGTTGTTAAATGTGACAAAGCCTTTAAATGACTCTCATTATCAATAGCTGCAATACAAATCAACAATCTTACCTCTTGTTCTGGATTATCCAATAAATAAATCGGTTCTTCCAAAACTAACATTGACATTCCTATTTCATTCACACCTTCATCTGGCCGAGCGTGAGGAATTGCTACTCCCTTCCCTAAATTAATAAAAGGCCCAAACTCTTCTACTTTTTGAATCATTGCCTCAGGGTAGTTCTCAGTTATCTTATGTTGATCCAAAAGCGGTTTAGCTGCTAAACGAATTGCCTCCTTCCATCCTAATTTTTCCGAACTAACCTGATAAGTTTCTTTTGTAATTAATTCTTCTAACAATGGTAACACTTCCTTTCTGTTCATTTCTTGATAGAGATACCTCTTTAATGCTAATTTTAACTCTAATTCTTGTGTGATTATACTATATCGTCTTACTATACTAATTATCTGATTAAGCTCAATATCTCGATAGCCTGTATCTGGGAAATCTTTTGATACCAATTCAACTAACTGTGTTGTTTGTTCTTCCGTCATCATAACAGAAACTAGATAATTTGGCTTCTCTGTATCCACCTTTATAGTAGAAAAAACCATATCATAGTCACTACTAGTTTTCGCATATAAATCATCAATCTTTGAGGTTCCTATAAACTCAATCTGAGGGAATAATGCTAATAGATTCTCTTTTATCATCAATGAAGAACTAATTCCATTAGGACAGATAATTGCTGCTTTATAACATTTTTGAGGCAAATTGTCTGCTTTCTTTAAATATCCTCCAAAATGGATAACAAAATATGCTGTTTCACTATCAGGTATGGGCTTGTCAATAGCGTCCATCAAGGGAGTCAAAGAATCTTTTACTAGTTCAAATAAATCAGGATAATGTTCTTTAACATGCAACACATATTCATTTGAACTAGGTAAGCCGAACTTTAATCTATAGTAAGCCGGTATAAGGTGGCGACGAAGATTTTCTCTCAATACTTCTCTTTGTTTAAAATGTAACAAAGAAATATCTTCCATTCTACTTATAATAGCCTCGGTTAATTGATTAAAGTAAACCGGAGCAACATCTACTTCACCTTCAAAGCAACTTGATAATAAAACTGTGATATAGCGATAATCATCCTCTGAAAATACCGTATCTATAATTCCCAAATCAACTACTGTATCCAATAAAATAGTCGTTATATCTTGAATAATAGGAGATACTAGTGTCTCTGAAAGACATACTCTTTCAACATCTCTTTGATACCTACATATAATGAATACTAAACCGAAAAGGCAAACTTTTAATTGATTAACAATAGGTACTATCTGTAGCTTTTCATAATAATCTTTAACTACCTGATCAATCAAATCATAAGTTAATGAATACCCCCAACTGGATAAAACATAATCCAACCCCCAAATCCCTATGGAGGATTCCAGCAACTCACTAACCATTTGAAAAGCTAAACGGTGCTTATTCCACTCTGAACCGTGTAAAGTATAACCTTTTGCTCTACTGTACCCTAGCTCCAAATCATTATCTAACATAATCTTTCTTAATGATTGAATATCCGATAAGGTTGTATTCTTACTTACTTTCAAAAAGTCTTGGTAATGATTATTCGATATAAAATCTAATCGGCAAAAAGTGTAAAGATAGATTAATGCTAAGCGAGTCGACTTTGGTAAAACCAATTCATCCGACTTAATAATATCTGTCAAAGACTGCTTCGTACGATTTGATAAACTATAGCGACCTTGTTTTTTATCCAGCACTATCCCTTTATTAGCTAGATAAGGCACTAAATAATCTATTCCTTCTTTGACTTCCTTTATAGGTAAGCTCACCTTAACAGATAATTCATATAATGATAGCTCACAATGATCCATCAAAGTCATCAAAATAACTAGTGCTCTATAATCAAACATTTCTCTTCCTTTCTAACTACAATTATAGTGTAAAAGTTATAAGAATAAAAGAGTATTTCAGCACAATATAATCTCACTTCCTACAAGTAATTATTGGGCTGAAACTTTTTAGTGATTATTTGTCAACTTTCTATTAATTTTTAAAAACAAAATGATATCATTTAGATATCAAATAACAGAGGTCATTCTTATGACTGAAAAACTAATCAATGCAAAACCAAATGGTGTATTAGCATTGATTCTCATTGAGTTGACAATCGTACTTGGTATCTTTATATTTATAATGGGTGTTGGTTCGGAAAACATTTTTGGAATTATTATCGGACCTTTACTAATCGTAATTGCAGCGCTAACTCATGCTGGTTTAAAAGTTGTCAAACCTCAGGAGGCTATGGTTCTGACACTCTTTGGTAACTATACAGGTACCATCAAAGAACCTGGCTTTTACTTTGTCAATCCCTTCAGCGTAGCAGTCAACCCTGCAAACTACACTCGACTTGGACAAAGTGGTGATGTTAGCACAAAATCTCCTTTTTTAGGAGCTAAATCATCAAATGACAATGACTGCTTAGGAAATCCTTGAAGCACGTATCACTTACCTAGCTTATGCTCCAGAAATTACTACCATTATTGATGCCCGTAAGATGATTGTAGATGGTGCTGTAGGAATGGTTGAAATGGCACTAGAACGGATCAATGAAGGGGAATTGGTAGAGCTTGACGAAGAACGAAAAGCTGCTATGGTTTCCAATCTCCTAGTCGTCCTCTGTGGCAATCATGATGCACAACCAATTGTCAACACAGGAAGTCTTTACCAAACATGGTTGAAGCTAAAAAAAGCAGATCCCCCTTCGACTCTCAACAAAGTTATACGCTGCACTCGCCTCATGGGCAGAAGATGACTTTCGTTCAGTCAATGGGCAAATCGAATATCTCCTTACAGAATGTGTCAAACAACGGAAGAAAGACGGAAAATACGTATCAGAAACCATTGACGAACCATTTGAGATTGATATTTAACACCTTCTCCTGTCTGCTAGGTCTGACAGGAGAATTTTTTCATCTTTTTTTGTCAAGTAACTTTACTTTACAAAAAAAATGTGTTATCCTAGTATGGTTGATGAAAATCAGTAGATTGAATCGAATATAAATACCTAAAGGAGAAATCAAAATGGCAGTACCTGCACGTCGCACTTCAAAAGCGAAGAAAAACAAACGTCGTACACACTACAAAGTAACAGCTCCATCTGTAAACTTTGACGAAACTACTGGAGATTACTCACGTTCTCACCGTGTATCACTTAAAGGATACTACAAAGGACGTAAAATCGCTAAAGCTGCATCAGCTGAATAATAGAAGGGAGATACCATGCGCGTAAATATTACACTTGAACACAAAGAATCTGGTGAACGCTTGTACCTTACTTCTAAAAACAAACGTAACACTCCAGACCGTCTTCAATTGAAGAAATACTCACCAAAACTTCGCAAACACGTTGTGTTCACCGAAGTTAAGTAAGCATTCAATACGAATCAATACAGAAAAAAAACGCATAATATGCGTTTTTTTCTTTTTGTTAATTTCAGTACATTGCAATAAAAATCAACCGAATGACTACATTTTTTGTGAAATAAATTAGATGTTCGGATATATAGAAAAATCCAAAATCCCCTGCAAATCTACATTACAAGGGACTTGTGTGTTATTCTTGTACTTCTTTCTGAGCAGCCTTTCCTTGATCTAGAAGAGCTTGGACGATTTTCTCATCGCGTAGTTTGACAGAATCGTTGATCATTTCTGCGGACTTGACGATGGTTGTTTCTAGTTGGGCACGTTTCTGGCGTCCCAATTCAATAGCTGCGACGATACCTTGATTTTGAGCAACCAGGCTTTCAGCCAGTTTGGTAACCGATTCGACAGCGACTGTCGGGCTTTGGGCAATTCGTTCCATCTGCGGAATCACTTCCTTGCTGGTCTCAGCTAACATCTGAAGGGCAGCATTATTGGCATTGACAATGGCATCAGCTACAACACCTGATTTCATGGATTGTTGCAAAATACCAAGTTGGGCAATAGAAAGCTTCATTGTCGGGATGGTATTGCGACGAAGCATGCCCAATTTTTGGCGCATATCTGAGGAAACCTTCACAAGATTGCGCATCTGAGGTGTTGTTGCCCAGGCCACATAGAGACGGCTGACATACTCGGTGTGCTGTTGTTCGAGGGTATTGACCACTTCAGCCATGCGGGCCAATTCTTGTGATTTAGTCTGATATTCTACCGTACTTGTATCGAGTTGGTCAACTTGAGCTTTCAGTTCTGCAGCGCGATTGCCAGCTTCTGTTTGGCTAGCTTCGATAAAGGAAATTACTCCCACTAGATTTTCAATGGATTTGGTATTGTCCTCAATCAACATCTCAGCAGAGACAATATTTCGAGCTAGCACATCTTCTTGCTTGACTACTGCGGCAGCCATGCCATCTAGCTTTTGCTCCACTGTTTTTGAGTCAAAGTAAAATTCCTGTAACGTATTCTTGCTCTTGTTAAACAATCGTTGCAAAAAGTTTGGTTTCTCTTCTAGCTCAGCAATTTCAGCGTTCTTGTATTTGACTACAAAGCCTTGCAACTCACGGTTGGTATTTTTGAGTAGATCATCCACTTGGGGAATCTGCAATTTCTTTTGTTCTGACAAGATACGATTGACCGTATTGTTCACACCTTCTACAGCAGATTGTCCAAAATCCAAAAGAGCATTTTGATTTGCGACAAACTGGTCTACTAACTGGGGCACGTGTGCCTTGATCCCCTCTTGCTGCTCAGGGCTCAACTTTTCAAGGAAGGTCAAGGTCTTGTCTGAGCCAGTATTTGTCTCGATGATTTGGGTTGTTTTATCCACCTTAGCTACCGTATTATTGGCAATCTGGTCAATATCAAAATTAAATTCTGTCATGGTTACTCCTTTGTTTCTAACCTATTCTTTACGATCTTTTTCTAGGATACGCAGACTGATATCAAAATCACGCATATCTGTTTCATTGAGTTCTCTCAGGACTTGGTCCAGCTCAAGGTCAAATTGTTCGATAGCTGCTTTAGCTTGTTGCAAACGTTCTTCGGCTCGATTATAGTTTTTAGGATTGGCCTTAATCTTTAAATAGCCTTCTAAAATCGTTTGGAATTTCTCCATCTTCAAACTATGAATGGCAGTCAATTCTTCCTTATCCCCCTCAGCAGAGGTGGCAATCTTGTCTAAAATTGCCTGATGGTCAATGGCAATATTAGCCAAGGTCTGGGACAATTCTGGAGCTAGTTCCTCTGGCTCCGCATTTTCAAGATCTACCTGACTTTCTCTATCCAAACGTTCTAGCTGAACATCGATGTTTGCCCTTACTGTACGAACCTTTTTGTCAATACGGTTGTAGACATCAGCATCGATATAGGACTTGAGACGATCCGCCTCCTGATGGATTTCCCGCAGTTCGATTAATACTTGATTGGCCAGACTCTTATAGGACTCTGATCCTTTCTCTACCAAGACTCCCTCTAACTGCTGAATATCCTTGTCCGCCTGACGAATCCGAGCTTTTAAAAGCTCAATCCGATCATCGAGCGAACGATCCTGCAAAAGAGGATAGCGCCAACGTTTATAGAGGCGATAACCACCATAGCCTAGCAGGACACAAGCCGCAAGCGGAAGAGCATATTGGACCAACAGGCCTAATAAGAACAAGAAGCCCCAAAAATAGAGACAGCCTTTCCAAAAACCATTACCCGATTTCATAAACATTCCTTATTTTCAATTTATAAGTCTATTTTAGCACAAAAGACAAAAATGAGGGCGGAAATCCCCTAGAAAAGAGTTGATTTCTTTGCTGTAGAATGGAGGCTAGAAGCGCGTGGGCTAATTTCAGTAAAGTGGACTCAAACCACAAACACACTCTGATGAATATCAAAATAAAAACTTGAAATATCGGAGGGGTTGTGTTAGAATTGGACTATAGTGATGATAATTGTCTAACAAGGCAATAAAAAGCCCCAACGTTCCAGCGTTGAGGTTTTTTTGGCTTATTGCCCCTTAAAGGTTATTTCTTGCGTGAGTTAAGCCATTTCTCAAACAAGGTTGTCAAAATATTGACTACTAAGGATGCTAGAAAAATTGTGATGATAATTTCTAACATCGGCAACACCTCCCTTCCTTAAAATGAGGGGGCTCAAACATTATATCATGGCAGATTTATATCATCAATATCGCGTATAAAAAACAAAAGCTTGAAATATCGGGGGAGTTGTGTTAGAATGAACTTACAATGTGAGTAAAGTTACAGCATATGTAACTAAAAAGCCCCACCGTGCCACCGATGGGGGTTTTTTGCTACCCTCTAAAAGGGTTAACCATTACTTCTTACGTTTCTTAAGCCATAACTTGAAAAGCTCAGATAACACGTTAATAAGTAACGGAGCTAGAAACACTGTGAGTAAAGTTTCTAACATATGTAACACCTCCCTTCCTTAAAGTGAGGGGGCCAAAACATTATATCATACCAGATTTATATCATCAACATCGTGTCATTCTTGGAATAGATAGACTTAGATACACAAATAACCTTACTAACAAATCTCTATACAAACCCAGAAATCAACATTTTAAGACAAAGCAAAAAGCCCCTAGATTCATAGCTAAGGGCTGATTGACTTGCAAGGATAGGCAGGACTGTCGGGCTCCTGCATTTCTCGACCCACTTATAAGTGGCGCGTTGGTGACAGATTCTCAACCTCTATCCTTCATATCTTCATTATAGCACTTTTTTCTCAACTTTCAATCTGTGCATCTGAATTTATTGTCTATCTTTTTCTCTAGTGTCCTTCAACCATATTGCACTTCCACCTCACTCATGATTTCCAGCAAAGTTTTCCCGTTAATCTATAAAGAAATTAACTCATCAAAAGATACCACTTTATATTCATTATCTCCAAGTACGACTACAATGTCATAAACAGAATTAGGAAAAATACCACATACTTGACCATTATAATCAAAAGAAGCGTCCCAACCATTGTCATACAATGCTTGTAAATCATCAAATATCGCCATAATATATCTTGATTCTCCTATATAAGATATTCCACAACTTATCTAAAACCGTATGAAAATTTATCTGGCAACTCTTTTCCTAACTTAATACTTTTAATCAAAGTATCCTTGACAAACGAAGTAAATTGTCCTAAATCATCTCCAACATAGCTATATTCCAAAGTAGTTTTATCGACAGTTGCAATACCTCTACAACCTCCACTCACAATAGAATACTGCCTCTTAGACGAGCTATCTTCTATTTTGTACATCGTAATAATTTGTTTATCAATCTTTATCATTTTCTATTTAGTGTAAAATAAGACACAGGAATTATTCTTGACTCTCAAAAATATAATTGCAACAAGGTATCAAAATCGTCTTTGAAAACATTTTGACTATTTTGCTTTTATTTGCTCAATGATTTTATCCTTTGTATCTCTGTCCAAAGGTAGCGTTTCAAACGCATCTTCTTTTACTAAGAATTCACCATTTTCTCCCTTAAATTCTTTTGTAATTTTTCTAATATGACTCTCGAAATCGATAGATTGAAGTTCTTCGTCGTTGATGTTATCTTCAATCGCATCTAGCAACAAACTAATTGAAATTTTAATCATCTTTAGATACTTCTATTTTCTATTAGCCCTATTTCCAAAAAGTCAAATATAAATGGATTACTTATAATTTCCTGTCGGAGAAAAAATCTCTCCAAAAAGGATTTTCACTATCAAAAATTTCAACCTCTTCTTCAGTCATATTATAGGGATAGTCCTCAAATAAGTTATAAATTTTTTTCCGATCAAAGCTAAATAGATGTTCTCCTATGGAATCTATTTTATCAATCCACCATATTTTTGACTCTTCAGTCTCTTTGTAAAAATCACTGTATCCTTCAAGAAAAGATTCTGCTGTAACGGAGTCACATATCCCATCTAGCAACTCTAAATCATCGCATTCATTCTCATTAAAATCTATCATTATTCTGACTTTTCCTATCATTTCTTATATGTCTTTTATTAAAAAGACCAGATTCTTACTACAATTTCTAATTGATCCGTTAAGATTCGCTATCCAATCTCCTAAATACCGCCTCTTTATTCATCAAGTCATCCTCTGTGTAATCGATTGTAAAAGTATCTAAACTAAAGATAGATTTAGGTGGAGTTGAACAAATCATAGGAACACTACGCACCCTATACTCTTTTTCTCCGATTCTTACAAAATGATTGATTTTCAAATCTGAAAAATCAGGATTCTCAACAGTAATCGAAACAAGACGATTCGCAATTTTATAAACAGCACATATCTTATTTTTCGTGTTTAACTTATCCATAATTTTTATTTGAATACTTGTGTTCTTGGTAATCAAAACCAATTTTAGATTTATTTAACACTATCAAATAAATCTAAAATAGATTGGGGAGTGCTTTCTTAAACAATAAAGACGGTTTATCTTGATCTGGATAAACTTGGTCAACCCACTCATCAATTTGATTATAAAAAATCAACAACTCTTTGCTTGGTGGTATCATCATATCTAAAACGAAACCTCCTTTACTTTAACTTCATTATAAACTTTCCTATCCTAATATTCAATCCACAAGACACCATTACAATAGCTTTTTAGAAAATGGTAAGCAGCCTTTGCCGTCTCTTTAATTCTCATGATTTGATTTCTTATACTCAATGAAAATCAAAGAGCAAACTAGGAATCTAGCCACAGGCTGTACTTGAGTACGGCAAGGTGAAGCTGACGTGGTTTGAAGAGATTTTCGAAGAGTATTGGTCGTCGTTAAATCACCTTAAAGTGCTTGATTTATCCAAACAAAAACGCCTTCTTATAGGCGCTATTTTTTCTTGAACAAGCAGATGTAGTCCTGTTTACCATGAATAATATCTGATACAAAGACTTCTTTTCTATCCTCTAAAATATAATAGAAGGCTAGGTAATCGCCTAAAATAATGCATCGAGTTTTGTGGGGTGGGTATGTAATACCTCCTAATCTTTCATCAGCATCAAATCCTGCTTCTGGAAAAACTTCAAGCCGCTTCAAACCATAAAGAATATTCTTAACTGTGTTTGCTCCTGCCTGCTCTAAATCTAACTTGATTTTCTCAAAAACTATTAAATTCAAATAAGTTGAGAAAACATAAAGGGTAACAAAAAGGAACTTAAAATGATGAGTTCAGCAGGCAAGAAACTAGCACGGTCAAACGTGCTTTTTTATTGCTGATAGGTTCATTATATCACGTAGTATATAAAAGGCAAAAATAACTCATATCAAAAAGCACTTAGATTTCTCTAGGTGCTGGAATAGGCGGGACGGGAATCCCCCGCTTTTCAGATACCCCAAGGGTGCGTAGTTCCCGATATTTCTCTACTTCTATTCTTTATCTATATTATACACCTTTTCTAACACTTTTCAACCACAAAAGCCCCCACAAAAGCCCCCACAAAAGGACAATCAATCGTGCTTTTTTTATTACCTAATAATACTATTATACCACATCTGGAATACACACTCAATTATTAGCAATCCCTCTCGGTTTGCAGTATAATGATGGAAAGGTGGGTTGATATTGACGGTTCACCGAAAGACTGGTTTGGCGAGTTTATGGAGGAGGTATTTATATGGATAGATCAAAAAAGACTTGGGTAATTGATGGATATTTATGGTTAAATTGCCCTGTTTGCGGAACTGAAGTTATGGACTATGATATCTGTGACGTCTGTCGTTGGCAAAATACAGGTATTATAAATATAGACGGTGGTCCAAATAAGATGACTCTAGCTGAAGCCAAAGAAGCTTACGCAAGGAGAAAAATCGTAAAAATTCGAGAATTTGATACAGTGTTGTTAAAAAAACGGTCAACGGCGACAATTGTCGAAAAGTTAAGTGAAGATACTTTTATTGCTGACATAGGAGATTCCCCGAAAGACTGGGATACCATAACAATTACAATCAATGATATTGAAAAAGTAGTGTATTGAAATAGTCTAATATATTGTATAGTGTTGGGAGTAACCTTAAATGAATAAGACTATAAAAAAGAATATAATAATGGTTGACGGATGGGGAACATGTGAATTGTCCTGTGTGCGGAAATTTAGTAGAAACATATGATATTTGCGATGTTTGTCATTGGCAAAATACAGGAGCATTTAATATCGATGGCGGTCCAAATAAAATGACCCTTGCGGAGGCTAAAGAAGCTTA
>CAKMOM010000101.1:0-13600 GCA_927910965.1 uncultured Streptococcus sp. | reverse complement strand
CTCGTGAAAAAAGACCCAACCGGGTCTTAATTCGCTTTCTTGTTTCCAAGCTCATGAAAAAGAGGTCCACTGGACCCAAACTCGCTCTCTCATTTCAAGGCTCGTGAAAAAAAGACCCGTCGGGGTCTTTTCTTTAATCTTCGTTTACGAAAGGCATCAAAGCCATTACGCGAGCGCGTTTGATAGCTGTTGTTACTTTACGTTGGTTTTTAGCTGAAGTTCCTGTTACACGACGAGGAAGGATTTTCCCACGTTCTGAAACGAAACGGCTAAGAAGCTCAGTATCTTTGTAATCAACATATTCAATTTTGTTTGCTGCGATGTAATCAACTTTTTTACGGCGTTTGAATCCGCCACGACGTTGTTGAGCCATGTTTTTTCTCCTTTATAATTTTAGTTGTCCATTAGAATGGTAAATCATCATCTGAAATATCCAATGGATTTGTTGCTCCAAATGGATTTTCATCACGTGAAAAGTCTGGTACTGAATTTGTAGGCGCTGAATAGTTTGAACTTGGTGCAGAGTAAGCTCCACCTGTGTGACCCTCACGCACACTACGGCTTTCCAACATTTGGAAATTCTCAGCCACGACCTCTGTCACGTAGACACGTTGTCCTTGCTGATTATCGTAACTACGAGTCTGGATACGACCTGTCACCCCGATAAGTGAGCCTTTTTTAGCCCAGTTAGCAAGGTTTTCAGCCTGTTGGCGCCACATAACGACATTGATAAAATCAGCCTCACGTTCGCCATTTTGACTCTTAAATGTACGGTTTACTGCAAGAGTAAAAGTCGCAACTGCTACATTTGATGGGGTATAACGCAACTCAGCGTCACGTGTCATACGCCCTACAAGTACAACATTGTTAATCATAGTTTACCTTCTTACGCGTCAGTTTTGACGATCATGTGACGAAGAATGTCAGCGTTGATTTTTGAAAGACGGTCAAACTCTTTAAGAGCTGCATCGTCGTTTGCTTCAACGTTAACGATGTGGTAAAGTCCTTCACGGAAATCTTGGATTTCGTATGCAAGACGACGTTTTTCCCAAGTTTTTGATTCAACAACAGTTGCACCGTTGTCAGTCAAAATAGAGTCAAAACGTGCTACCAAAGCGTTTTTAGCTTCTTCTTCAATGTTTGGACGAATGATATAAAGAATTTCGTATTTAGCCATTGATATGTTCCTCCTTTTGGTCTAATGACCCCAAGACTTTGCAAGGGGTAAGTGAGGTTCGCTCACAATAAACTATTATACTAAAAAACAATTTTTTTACGCAAGTAAAAAACTCTGAAATTCGAAAAAAACGCCACATGGGCGTTTTCCTGTTCTTACGGTTTGATACGGTGCAACATACGTGGGAATGGAATAGCTTCACGGATATGTTTTGTTCCTGCTGCGAAGGTTACCATACGTTCGATACCGATACCAAATCCTCCGTGTGGTACAGTACCGTATTTACGAAGGTCAAGGTAGAATTCATACTCTGTACGGTCCATACCAAGTTCATCCATCTTAGCGACAAGGGCATCATAGTCTTCCTCACGCATAGACCCACCGATGATTTCTCCATAGCCTTCTGGGGCAAGCAAATCTGCACAAAGCACGCGCTCTGGATTTCCAGGAACTGGTTTCATGTAGAAGGCCTTGATGGCTGCTGGATAGTTCATGACAAATGTTGGCACACCAAAGTGGTTTGAAATCCATGTTTCGTGTGGTGAACCAAAGTCATCTCCATGCTCAAGATGTTCATAGTCAGCATCTTCATCATTTTCATGCTCTTGCAAGAGGTCAATAGCTTGATCGTAAGTGATACGTTTGAACGGCTCTGCAATGTAGCGTTTCAAGAGCTCTGTATCACGTTCCAAGGTTTCCAAAGCTTGAGGCGCACGGTCAAGAACACCTTGAAGAAGAGCTTTTACATAAGCTTCTTGCAAGTCAAGTGACTCATCATGTGTCAAGTATGAGTACTCTGCGTCCATCATCCAGAACTCAGTCAAGTGACGGCGTGTTTTTGATTTTTCAGCACGAAATACTGGACCAAAGTCAAAGACTCGACCAAGAGCCATAGCACCTGCTTCTAGGTAAAGCTGACCTGATTGGCTCAAGTAGGCTGGCGTTCCGAAGTAGTCGGTTTCAAAGAGTTCAGTTGAATCTTCTGCCGCATTTCCTGAAAGGATTGGGCTATCAAACTTCATGAAACCGTTCTTGTCGAAGAACTCATAAGTTGCGTAGATGATAGCGTTACGAATTTGCATCACCGCTACTTGCTTACGAGAACGGAGCCACAAGTGACGATTGTCCATCAAGAAGTCTGTTCCGTGTTCTTTTGGTGTGATTGGGTAGTCTTGAGATTCACCGATCACTTCGATGTCTGTAATATCCAACTCATAGCCAAACTTAGAACGTTCGTCTTCTTTGACAATTCCTGTCACATAAACAGAAGTTTCTTGGCTCAAGCGTTTGATAACATCAAACTTCTCAAGTCCCACTTCTTCACCAAATTTTTCTACAAAGTTTGGTTTAAAGGCCACACCTTGGAAGAAGGCTGTTCCATCACGCAATTGCAAGAAAGCAATTTTTCCTTTTCCTGATTTGTTGGCAACCCAAGCGCCAATCGTCACTTCCTGACCAACATAGTCTTTTACATCAATAATCGTTACACGTTTTGTCATTATTTTTCCTTTTTCTTTTTTATTCTTTATGGCAAACCACTTCTATATTGTTCCCATCTGGGTCAATCACAAAAGCAGCGTAGTAAATCGGTTGCTCACTGCGATAACCAGGAGCCCCATTGTCTCGCCCACCTGCCTCTAAGCCAGCCTCATAACAAGCTTGAACCTCTTCCTTATTTTCTGCTAAGAAAGCAAAGTGAATAGGATCTTGTGTCCCCTGAGCCAGCCAAAAATCACCACCAGGATGAGGGCTATTTGGGGCAAGAAAACTGATTAGAGAAGTAGTCTTAAAAGCTAATTTATAGCCCAAAGGAGCGAGAAATCTCCTATAAAATCCTTCTGAAATTTGTAAATCCTTTACCTTAATTTCAAAATGATCAATCATTCTCACTCCCCATAAATTCTTTCAAGCGTTTAACTGCTTCTTTAAGCGTATCTAGGTCTGTCGCATAGCTGAGGCGGACATTTTCTGGAGCTCCAAATCCTGCTCCTGTTACCAAGGCTACTTCAGCTTCTTCTAGGATAGCGGTTGTAAATTCTGTCACATCCGTATAGCCTTTCATCTCCATTGCCTTTTTGACATTTGGGAAGAGATAGAAGGCTCCTTGAGGTTTGACCACTTCAAATCCTGGAACTTCTGCAAGAAGGGGATAGATGGTATTGAGACGTTCTTCAAAAGCCTGACGCATACTTTCTACAGTATCTTGCTCGCCTGATAGAGCCTCAACTGCTGCATACTGGGCTACTGCTGAAGGGTTGGAGGTTGTTTGACCTGCAATCTTAGACATGGCAGCGATAATTTCTGCTTCTCCGACGGCATAGCCAATCCGCCAACCAGTCATAGCATATGTCTTAGACACTCCATTGATGACCACTGTTTGCTTGCGAATCGCTTCCGATAGGCTAGAAATCGGTGTGAATTCATGCCCATTATAGACCAAGCGCCCATAGATATCATCTGCTAGAATGAGAATATCCTTTTCTACAGCCCAGTTTCCGATTGCCAAGAGTTCCTCACGAGTGTAAATCATACCTGTCGGATTAGATGGTGAATTTAGCACCAAAACCTTGGTCTTGTCTGTGCGAGCTGCTTCTAACTGCTCTACGGTCACCTTAAAATGATTGTCTTCCTTCGCAGGAACAAAGACTGGCACGCCCTCTGCCATCTTGACCTGGTCTCCATAGCTGACCCAGTAGGGGGTTGGGATGATAACTTCATCACCTGGATTGACCACGGCCATAAAGAAGGTATAGAGAGAATATTTGGCTCCTGCAGCGACTGTCACTTGATTTGGCGCTACAGAATAGCCATAAAAGCGCTCAAAGTAGATATTGACTGCTGCCTTGAGCTCTGGCAGGCCTGAGGTTACTGTATAAAAAGAAGCACGCCCATCTTGAATCGATGCAATGGCGGCATCTTGGATATTTTTTGGAGTAGTGAAATCTGGCTCGCCTAAGGTTAGAGACAGGATATCTCTTCCCTCAGCCTTTAGTGCTTTGGCACGAGCTCCAGCAGCCAAGGTCACACTTTCTTCCATTTCTAAAACACGGTTGGATAGTTTCATAGGCCCTCCTTATTGACCAATGCTCCTGTTTCAAAATCTACTAGATAAAAATCAGAGCCTGACTTAACTTCCCAAATTGGCTTATCTTGATAACGGCCAAAGGTAATCTTGTCAATCTCGCCAGCTCCTTTTTCCTTAGAAACAGCTTCTGCTTTTTCTTGTGAAACACCCTGATTTAGCTGATAAACGTAAATCTTATGGTCATCTTTTCCAATCAGGACAGCAAGTGATTCTTGTTTTTTATTACGACCAAGAACGCTGTAATAGGATTCTAAGCCATTGTATAAGTCAACCTGATCAGTCTGCTCTAATCCTGCATACTGCTGAGCTAATTTTTCTCCTTCACTTTTAGCTGTTTGATAGGGTTTCATACTCAGAAACACTAGATACAGAAAGGAAGCACTGATAACCACAAACAAAATCGTCATCCCTAGACCATACTGCCACAGTAGATTATTTTTTGCTTTTTTTTGTCTTTTTTTCACTCGTCTATTTTACCATCTATCTTGCTTTATTACAAGTGAATGCAAGAATACTCTTCGAAAATCAAATTCAAACTACGTCAGCGTCGCCTTACCGTACTCAAGTACAGCTTACGGCTAGCTTCCTAGTTTGCTCTTTGATTTTCATTGAGTATAAGCAACCAATTCTATTTCTTCCTTCAAAGCAAACCGATTTTTCTTGATTAAAACCGAGCAAGAAAAGTAAAGACAGATCCAAAATCAACCTATTAAAAAACCTGAGCTTAACACTCAAGTTTTCGTAAGTTCTTTTAATCTATGGAATTATTTTATCATCTATTCTTTTAGCCATTTTTCCTAAAAATACAGGCAGTAGAAGGCTAATCATGACTAAAAAGAATCCTAGATAAAGAAATGTTACTACAAAGCCTAAATGGTCAATCAACCAGCCTGTCAGTGGGAAGAAGACAATCATACTCAGGCTAAACATCATAGAGTAGACACTCAGCATGGTTGCCCTTACTTCACTTGGGAGCCGCTCTTGCAAATCATTGTCAAAAATCGGCTGAAACAGAGCATATAGAGCATTACTAATCAAATAAATCAAAATATAGATTAGAGGTGTTCCAAAGTAGGACAACATATAGGTGACGCCAGTCAGCAGCACGAGGACAGGGAAAAGCTTCAAGGCAGCATATTTCTTTCCAATCTTACTCGCTAGATATACTGCGACGATATTTAAGAGACTACCAAGTAGCATAACTGCTGAAATTTGCCAACCACTTAAATCTGGTAACTGATTTTGATAGTAAAAATAAAACATGCACATGAGTACTCCGACAATCTGAGACAAAATCATCCAGTTGAAGAGCATGGGATTTCGCTTCAACTCATCCTTAACAGTCCAAATAATCTGTTTCATGGTCACACTATCAGCTTTTTCTAGCTTGACACTAGGTTCTTTCAGCATCCAAATCAGGAAAAGAACTATGATAGAAGTGGCAATCATGATATAGTAGGTCAGGTGCAATTGACCATGGACAAAAAATCCTGCCAACACTGTCCCCAAAGATCGAGTTCCTTCTGCTACTCCTGACATAAAACTTGAAATGGATAGATAGCGCTCCTTCAGTCCAGCATCCACGGCTGAATCATAAACCATTGCTGCGCTTGTTCCTGAATCAAAATTATAAGACAAGGCACTCACCGCCATAGCTAGGGCATAAATCCAAAAATTTCCCTGCCCAGCCAACATAAGAATAGAAGACACAATCCCTGCTATTCGACTTAAATAAAGATTGGTCTTATAGGAATAACGGTCAGCTAACATACCAGATGGAATTTCACAGAGAAGACTGGTCGTATGAAAAATACTCTCCAAAAGTCCAATCTGCCAAAGAGACATTCCATTTTGACTGAGAAAGAGAATCCAAAAACTGGTAATCCCTAAAAATGCAAAAAACTCAACCCCGGCCATCAGGCCAATATTCTTCCGATAATTTCTTATTAACATCTTTTCTCCTTTAACAAGTGTATTATTATTTCTTTTGTCCGTCACTTGTTAATCTGTGCCTTACATGATCTCCACCCCTTTTTAGAAGCATTCTTCAATGCCATTATTATTCCTTTAATTATTTATGAAATGATACCGGAAAATAGCCGTTCTGCGGTTTCTATTGCGAGTTTTCTTGTTTATTTTAGCACTTATGTCATCATATTACAAGAGAATATAGGAATGCTCTGCGAAAACCAAATGCATTTCAGTCGCAAGTGACTAGAGTTTCTGTAATTTTATCGTTTTCAAATTAACTCTGAGCAAATTTCTTGCAAGTCCTTTTGTTTTGTTGTAATATATTTTATGACAACGAGAGGCTTCTCGGAAATTTAAGAAAAAGGAGACACATCATGTCTAAAAAAGTATTATTTATCGTCGGATCACTACGTCAAGGTTCTTTCAACCACCAAATGGCTCTCGAAGCTGAGAAAGCACTTGCTGGTAAAGCAGAAGTTAGCTACCTCGATTATTCAGCCCTTCCTCTCTTTAGCCAAGATTTGGAAGTTCCAACACATCCAGCTGTAGCTACTGCTCGTGAAGCAGTTCTCGCTGCGGATGCTATCTGGATCTTCTCTCCAGTCTACAACTTCTCTATCCCTGGAACAGTGAAAAACTTGCTTGACTGGCTATCTCGTGCCCTTGACTTGTCTGATACACGTGGCGCTTCTGCCCTTCAAGATAAGTTTGTCACCGTATCATCTGTAGCCAATGCAGGTCACGATCAACTTTTCGCTATTTACAAGGACCTCTTGCCATTTATCCGTACACAAGTAGTTGGTGATTTCACTGCTGCACGTGTCAATGACTCTGCTTGGGTAGACGGAAAATTGGTTCTTGAAGAATCAGTCCTAAATTCACTTGAAAAACAAGCTCAAGACTTGATCGCAGCGATCTAGTAAAAAATAGAAAATTTTAAGAAGTCTTTAATATAAAAATGAGTAACTTTTGATGTAAAGTTGCTCATTTTTTGTGCTATTTAGTACTATCCTACTTGTTAAATCTGTATTGACACTTTTTTATTTAGCGATGTCTTCTAGCATGACCACGAGTTCCTGGTCCAGTTCTAATTGGTTTAACTTGTTTACCTGGACGTGAAGGAACATGGTGTACTGGTCCATGATGAGGTCTCGTTAAATGCGGTTTAGGCTGAACACTTGGTTTTGGATGAGTAACAACTACATTTGGTTTTGTAACAACTCCGACTACATGCGTGTGGCTGGTAGTACCAGTATGAATGACACTTGTCACCTCTGAATGAGTTTCGGTCTCATTTGTCGTGATAGTGACAATCGGTGTTGTTGGACCTGCTGTTGCCGCATTTGAGGTAACAGTGGTTGTCGTTGTAGTTGTAGTCGTAGCCGTTCCACCAGGAACAGGTGTTGTCTCTGTTTTCTTATTAACAGATGTTTGTGAAGAAAAATCTGTTGGTTTAATTGCAGCCAAGGCTTCAGCTGGAGTTAAGCTAGGTTTTGAATCAGTAGTCGCTACCGGTTTTGGTTGAACTACAGGTGTTGGTGTAGCTGGAGTAGATACTGCCGGTTTAACCGGTGTTACCGGTGCTGGTGCTACTGGTTTTACTGGAGCTACTGGTTGTGGTGTGGCAACAGGCGCTGGAGTTACTGGTGTCGAAACTACTGGTTTGACTGGTGTTGATGGTGCTACCGGTTTTGGTTTAACGACAGGCGCTGGCTTGGCCGGAGTTGACACTGCTGGTTTAACCGGTGTTACTGGCTTGACCGGTACAACGGGTTTTGCAACAATTGGTGATGATGCAACAACTGGATTCGGAACAGTCAAAACTGGTTTGATAGAAATTCCATTCCCTAGACTAGAAGGAGTTGCTGCAATAGTTGTTACTCCTTGTGGAGTGACATTTGGTTTATGAACAGTCGTATCCACTGACGCTACTGGTTTATCATCAATTCTTGTGATTTTCCAATTATCATAAATAACTGCACCAGTAACGAGGTTAACTCTCGCCACTCTTTCAAAAACTACAGATCGAACTACATCTTTGAAAGCTTTTTTACCATCTTTTAGATATTTGTAGTGAATGGTCTGCTTGGTCATTTTTCTCAGTGTATCTAAGTTTTCAACCGATTTAGGCCAAACAGGTGACAATGCATCTCCTGCTACCAATGGATTTCCAGCAATTGGTTTAGGATCATCTGCTGTGACAGTCATAACTTTTTCGATTAATTGAACTGAGAATACTTGATCAGTTTGTTTTTCACTGTCAAAGCGTTTATCATTAGCATTTGCAAAACCGTCATGTACTAATTCATATCCTTGTTTTAGGTATTGATTAATACGAGTTTTTGAATTATAAGCAATTGTTTCACCTGGAAGACCAACTACACTATCCACATTTCCTAAAACTTTAGGACTTGTTTCTGTTTGATTGAGGTATTTAACCTGTGCTTTTTGTTGAGCAAGATAATCATAAACAACATGGATATCAGCCTGTGTCAAATGTCCCTTACTATTAGCAGGTGTTTGTGACAAGACATATACTACACCATCTTTTTCGAAACGTTCAGGAACTTTAGCAGTCACATCATAGTTATTTCCCAACAAGTTAATGAGATTTGAACTCTTATCATGTGGTGTATTGAATGTTTCTAAAATAGCTTGACTTGTTTTATCACGATACTGAATATCAACTTTACCAAATTTAGCTTCTTCGTACACAGCTACCACGTTGGCTTGAGCTCGTGTAATCGTACCAGATGTCTTCGTATTGCTATAGAAACGATCATTCTGTGCATACTCTTTGAAGACATAATATTTACCATTTGGTGAATGCAATAAATAAGGTGCTGTGATAGATGTTGTTTGAATTCCTTTGTTTTCTTGAACTTCTGTCTCAGTTGTATTTCTCTCCAAAGTAGCTACATAGCTAGTATCAATTTTGGTAGATGGTCTTACAGTAGTGAATTTGTCTTGAAGGATACCTCCATTTTCCACCGCTGCAATGGCAGGAAGAAGCATTTTCCCTTGAGTATCAACGAAGCGAACAGCTACATCTCCATATACAAGGCGTCCATCTGTTCTAACCATATCTGGGTTAGCAATTTTCCAGTCAGAATCAGCAGCTTGTTCGTATTGGTCTGTAAGATTTTTACCTTTGGCATCAACCACTGTCAATGTCCCTGGAACATTCGATTTAAAACCATTTCTAGCTTCATTCAGATAATTAACTGTGTGACTTGTCGGAACACGATCAACTCCAAAATCTTTTGTACGTAATACATAAGTTCTTCCAGCCAACATCTTTCCAGATACCAATTCAAAGGTTAATTCATTATCTGCTGCCTTAAGAATCTTGAATTTGGCATGTTGACCAGGCTCTTCACGAGGTGCTTCCAAGATAACATTATGGCGATTTACCCTTGTTCTTGATGTATCAGGGCTAGTATTTATCATTTCGACATTGTGGGCACCACGCTCAATAAATTCACCAACAGTAGCAAACTTATTGAATTCTGTATCTTTAATACGAACAGTGAAACGAGTCCCTGCACTAAAGTTTGATTTCCATGTTCCGATACGAAGAGTGCTGTTATATGTTTTGATACTACCATCATCATCCAACATCACATCACCTGTGAAGTTAGCTGTAGTAGGTGTATCATAAACTTTAGGTGCTCCGATATCTGTTTTAATCACAGTGTAATTCTTAGTGACTACATTTTGACCATTAACTGAGATAACACCAGTTACAGACTTATCCACATTCACTCTAGGATAACGAATTCCGCCTCTGTATTGAAGTTCAAAAGTAACATCATCTAGACGTTCAATTTCATCAGTGAAACGGTAAGTTGCTTCAATATGACTTCCTTTGTCAACTAAATCCCATGATTCTTTTGTGTCCAGAGCAACGTCACGGTCTCCACGTGAAGCCCAATATGAAAGACTTCCAGCTTTGGCATTATCATTTTTCTGAACCAGACTCACTCGTTCTGCAAAAACTTTACCTTCAGCAACCAATTTTTGAGGAAGATTATTGTCTTGTGGTAATTCCTTCAAGCCAATTGTGAAGATATCCCCCTTATGATAGGCACCATTTTTAAATTTTAATTGGAAGCGATAATCAGCAATACCTGTTGAAGTCACACGGTCGGCCATGTCGATTGTACCACTGGCAATAATATTTCCATTATCGATAGCTACATCCTGTATTTGAGTTGGCGATAGACTAGCGCTAATTTTCTTGCCGTGTCCTGCACGTTGCAACTCAGTATACACTGTTTCGATAGCTGAATACAGTTGATTTAATTGAGTCTTAAGATTTTCTGCACTAACAGATGAATCTTTTAATAAGGCTTTTGATTGTGAAATCTGAATGGTGGCTGTCTTAACAGCGGCTTGAACTAAGGCTTTTTCTTCAGCTTTACGTTCTGCTTCTTGAGCATAACGAACAGCGACTTGATTTAAAACTTCTGCTTCTGATACAACCTGATCCAGAGTAGTTTTTTCGACTGATTTTTCTTCATTTACCTTTTCACTTGAAGCAGGTGAAGTAGTTTTTTCTTCGCTAGGTTTTACTTCTTTAGAAGTTAATTCTTTTGAGTCAGCATTTTTTGTCTCAGCTGCCACTTTAGACTCTGCTTCCTTCTTTAGAAGGGCATTGATATCTAATTCTTCTTTTTCCAAAACTGGAGCTTGAAGAGTTGAAGGTAATTCTGCTATTTTTTCCTCAGATTTCTCTTGCTTGGTCTCTTCTGGTTTTTCAGAGACTTTTTGTTCTTCTTTTTCAGTGCGATGTGAATCTACTTTCTGTTCATCTGCACTCACATTTGAATAAGTACCAAAAACCATCAAGGCAGCTACAGCAACAGATACTGCACCAAAACTTGATTTTCTAATGGAATACTTGTTTACCTTATTCATTTGATTCCGTTTTACTCTTGAATACATATATTTTCTCTCTAACTTTTTATGATAAAAAAGGGAGTGGAATTGATGCTGTATTGACATACATTCTCACTCCCTAAAACACTACACTTCCAATATTTTGTTGTCTAGAGTTTTATTTTGATTTTATTCATCTCGTTTTGCTTTTCCAACTAAACTGAATCCAGTAAATAGGCCAAGTACTCCTAGAACTTGAGCCATACCAGAAGAGTGACCCGCAGTTTTTGGAAGTTCTTTTTCCTCCTCTTTTGGAGCTGAGTTTGGAGTTGGAACTGCTGATGGCACTTTTGGAGCTGGGGTAGAGGTTGGAACTGGAGTTGGCGTAACTTGTGGAGTTGGGGTTGGAGTCGGAATTGGAGTTGGGGTAACTTGTGGAATTGGTTGAACATTTCTATAAGTTACAGTTACAACCTGATTTCCAGTTTCTGCTGTAATTCCTTGAACCGCAGCCACTTTAGCAAGATCAGGATTGTATCCTGCAATGCTTGGAGATACCACTTCGTCAAAACTTGTCACTCCATCTTCAGAAACCCAAGATGTACTTGTAGCCTTACCTGTTACATTATCGATACTTAACATACGTGAAAAGCTTACTTGATCATGATGATCTTCACTTGCTTTTGTACCATCTTCAAATACATAATGAATCGTTCTTTCCACAAGTTTTGGAGTATCTTTTTTAACAGTGATCTTATGTTTCAATAGGACTGTATATTCTTGAACTTTTGTTTCATCTGTATCAAAAGTTGCATCTGCAGGGAAACCATCTTCCTGTAATAAGTACCCTTTTTCAAGCAACGATTTCAAAACAGTTTCTGTCGTATAGGCAATCTTTTCTCCTGATTTACCAGTAATATTGTCTGTATGAACGACTTCATTCTTGTTATCAACATCTATGTAACGAACAACTGCAACTTGATCTGTCTTGACGTAAGTTACCTTTGTATCTTCACCTGGATTTTCAGGTGTGACACTTGTACGCTCTGGTTTGTAGCCTACAATTTCAGGTACTGCTGTTTCTCTAGCTTTACGAGGATCATTTGCATCATTCAGGTATTGTGGTTGAGGAGCATTTACAATCACATTTCCAGAAGCATCTACTGGAATGATTCTACCCAAAGCTTTATAGGTAACTGTATCTGTTGCTTTTGGTAAATCTGGCGTAACTGTCTTAGCACCAGCTTCTGATTTATCAGCAAAATATCCTGCCACAACTGGGACTTTAACTGTTCCATAGGTATGGTTCTTGTTTTCCCAAGTTGTTTCTTTAGTCGCTTCATTATATGATCCCTTGAAGACAAAATCATTTTGCACATTATCTTTAGGAGTTGCAGAACCTGCACCAGTAAAGCTTACAGTTTGCTCAGTTTCCTTAGTTAATGAATCAATAATTTCGTTATATGTTACAAAGGTATCTTTTCCGATGCGATCAGGATCAGATTCGTCATTTGGTTCGATTGTCTTGTCAACAATATTATATCCCCAAACAGTTGGTTGCTCGTTATTTAATACATGGAATTTTGGAGCTTCAGGAATTTTTGTTTCTGCTGCTTTTGTTGCATCGTTTGGATCATTATCATAGTACTTATAGAGAGCGTCTTCAATGTTTTGTACAACCTCTCCTTGTTTATTGATATATTGTCCTTTATTATTGACTGCTACAATACGTCCCATTTCTTTCAGGTCAACATTAACTTCTGTATCTTGAGGAGAATTTGGATTAACCTCCATTGTTCCTACTTTATTTACAGTAGCATAAAATTTTGGTGTAACAGGAGTTCGTACAGCTTTGAACACTGCATTCACGGATGAATTTGCTTCTGAATTAGTTGAACTATCTGGTTTTGCTGCAGCAGCGCGCTTACCTCTAGATGAACGGCGTACAGAACGCTCACCATTTTCAGTCACAGTTAAGCCTACTGGAGACACTTGAGAATTATTAACTTGTGTAGCTAAAAGATTCTCTGAAACTGGAGCTACTTCTGACAAAGCTCGTCTGCTTCTAGATGATCTAGCAACTCTTGATTCACCATTATTCGTAACTGATGGTTGAGATGCTACTGGAGCTACAACATCTTGGTTCTTAATTCCAGTAATCTTCCATTGTTCATAATGGATATCACCAGATACCAAATTCACAAGAGCATTTCTTTCATAGCTGATATGTTGATCAATTGTTCCATATGCAGCTTTTCCATTTTTAAGGTAACGGAAGTTAATACGGCGACTTATTGTTTGAGTCAATTTCTCCATTCTCTCAACAGTGCCTGGCCAATTTGGTGTATTTGGTTGTCCCGGATTGACTGGGGTGTTGGGTTGCGGTTTAGGATCTTTCGGTGTTACACGTTCGATACGTTCTGAAAGGGTTACAGTGTAGACTTGGTCACGTGCTGTATCGTAGTCATAAACCTTCGCACCACCTG
>CAKMOM010000100.1:0-13278 GCA_927910965.1 uncultured Streptococcus sp. | reverse complement strand
TGATGTCGTTCAGCCCTACAAAATGCAGCCTCTGTAGCTAGCTTGATTTTGACTACGGAAGCTGTCGTAGCTAATAAACCAGAACCAGTCTCCCCCAGCTCCAGCCATGGATCCAAGCATGATGGGCGGCATGATGTAAGCTTTCTATAGAAACAACTTATAAAAAACACAAAAGGAGGGAATGACTAACCCTCCTTTTTATGATATTCACTTCTAAATTGATTTGAGCTCTCCTAACTTATATGATAAAATAAGACTAGAAAAAGGAGAAGAACATGATCGATGTAGAAGAAATTCTGAGCAAGATGAACCCCAATCAGAAAATTAATTATGACCGTGTTATGCAGAAGATGGTGCAAGTATGGGAGAAAAATGAGCAACGGCCAACCATTCTCATGCATGTTTGCTGTGCCCCTTGCAGTACCTATACCTTAGAATACCTGACCAAGTATGCAGATGTGACCATCTATTTTGCCAATTCTAATATTCATCCCAAGGCAGAATACCATAAGCGTGCCTATGTGACTAAAAAGTTTGTCAGTGATTTCAATGAGCGAACTGGCAATAACGTTCAGTACCTAGAATCTCCCTACGAACCAAATGAATATCGTAAGTTAGTCAGAGGACTGGAAGAAGAGCCAGAAGGTGGCGACCGTTGCAAGGTTTGCTTTGACTACCGACTGGATAAGACGGCGCAAGTGGCTATGGATTTGGGCTTTGACTACTTTGGTTCAGCCTTGACCATCAGTCCTCATAAGAATTCTCAAACCATTAACAGCATTGGAATCGATGTGCAAAAAATTTACACAACTCACTATCTTCCAAGTGATTTCAAGAAAAATCAGGGTTACAAACGTTCAGTAGAGATGTGTGAAGAGTATGACATCTACCGTCAATGTTATTGTGGATGCGTCTATGCAGCCCAAGCCCAGAATATTGACCTGGTTCAAGTTAAGAAGGACGCCACAGCGTTCATGCTTGATAAGGATGTTGAAAAAGACTATTCCCACATCAAATTTACTGTTACGAAATTAGATATATAAAGACCACCCCAGCTGAAAAGCTGGTTTTTTAAAATAAAAAAACCAGGGCTTTCACCCTAGTTTGACAACTTTACCGATTCTTTAGTTCTACATAGCGCTTGTACCAAATGTTTACATAGGCTTCTGAGAAAGGACCTCGTCCATTGTTAATCCAATCAACAAGAATTTTGACATGTTCTTTTAAAATGTAGTCCAAGTCATCAGAATAATTCATTTTGCGTTTGTGACGCTCATACTCCTCAACGTCCAAGAGACGTTTTTCCCCATCTGTAAAAAATTTTAACATCCAAATCGTAATCAATATACTTCAGTGCTTCTTCATCCAGATAGTAGGGGCTAGCCATATTGCAATAGTAGGAAATTCCATTATCGCGAATCATGGCAATGATATTAAACCAATATTTCTTGTGAAAGTAAACAATAGCCGGTTCTCGAGTGACCCAACGACGACCATCACTTTCGGTAACCAGTGTATGATCGTTGACACCAATAATGGCGTTTTCTGTTGTTTTTAGTACCATGGTGTCCCGCCAAGTTCGGTGGAGACTCCCATCATGCTTATAACTTTGAATTGTAATAAAGTCGCCTTCTTTTGGAAGTTTCATAACTAACCAACTTTCTACAATTTATAAGTTTATCGTTTACTATTGTACCATAAAATTACCTAAACTCTGTGAATTTTACATGAAAATATTAAAGATATTCTCTGAGAGCGCTTGCTATATCCGAAAAATCGTAGCCCTTTCGTGCTAAAACTTGGGTTAAACGCTGTTTAAGTTCGTATCCTTCATATTTTCGGGCATACTTGGCATATTGCTTGTCAAGTTCCTTGAAGATGAGTTCCTGAGTCGTTACTTCGTCTACTTGGCTATCCAATTCGTCAAAGGCACTTTTAGCATCAGAGTAAGAGAAGCCCTTGTTGGTCAGATTCTGGATAATCTTATCTTGCAAGGCACGAGCAGGAAGTTTTTCCTTCATATTTTTTCAACAGTTTATTAGCTACACGTTGAGCAACTTCGGAAAAATCAAATTCTTTCAAGCTCTCTTCTATAGTAGATTTTGAAATCCCTTTTTGTGCTAGTTTCTGAGTCAGTACATAAGGACCCTTGTCTCCTGAAAGTTGATTGGCGTTGATGATAGCATGAGCGTAATGGCCATCATTAATCCAATTATCTTCTTTAAGACTAGCAATGACTTGAGAAGCTATGTCTTCATCAATATCGTATTTTTTCAGATATTCTCTGACTTCTTTTTCAGTGCGTGCTTTAAAGGATAGGTGGTAGAGGGCCAGATTTTTACCATAAGAAAATTGGGCAAAGTCCTGAATATCCTTCAATTCCTCTTCGCTTATTACCTTATCTCTCGATAACATAAAACGAACAATAGTATCTTCAGTAATGTAGCATTTGTCGTCATTATCAAGCTCCATCAGATAGAGTCTTTTTTTTCTTTTCAAGTTTTGTGATTTTCATAGTTCTATTATAACTCAAAATGTGAGAAAAAGCTGAAACCCCTTGATATAGCCGTTTTTTGTCCCTTAATGATGAATTTTAAGAACTTTTTAGGAACTTTGTAAATTCTCAATGGCTTTTTCATAAAAGGAAGTCGCCTTTTTCTTATTGTCTTTGGATAGATGACTATAGATATCCATAGTCATAGAAAGTTTTGCATGGCCTAGCCGTGTTTGGATTTCTTTATAAGGCAGTCCTGCATTGAGCAATAGACTAGCGTGGGTGTGTCGGAAGGCGTGAAAACTCAAACGAGGACATCCAGCCAGTTTTAAATGCTTTTCTAGTCTAAATCTAAGCGCCCCAGCTTCTCTATAGTTGTCAAAGGTATCAGAGAACACTTTTTCAAAAGTTACCCCTATTTCCCTACCTATTTGGGATTGTCTTGCTTTATAGAGCCGAAGCATGAGTACCGTTTTGGTATCAAGTGCTATTTCTCTAATACTACTTTTACTTTTAGGGCTAGTGATTTCTTTTAGGGTGTTTAAAGTCTTGGTAACTGAAATACTACCGTTTTGTAGGTCAATATCAGACCATTTCAAGGCTAGACACTCACGAATACGCAAACCAGTCGCTAGAAGTGTCTTATATAACACCGTATCGGAGAAATTTTTGTAAGTGTTTGGCAACTGATCCAGATAATCTAAGAATTTTTTCAAATTGTCGTCATCCAGATATTTCAGTTTTTGCCCTTCTTTGGGTTTGCGCCGTGGGACGATGATATCACTAGCTGGATTTGAAGAAATGACTTGCAAGGAAACGGCATAGGATAATATGCGTTTATTTAGGGCATGGAGTTGGTTATATTGCTGATAACCTTTTCCTAGTTGATTGTAATCTATTGCCCACTGGTTTACCTGGTGCTGAATGATTGGAGGCGTTAGTTTATCTAGTTTGTAGTCTCCAAAGGCTGGTAGGAGATACTTTTTTATGTTGTTTTTTGCGCCTATAAGGGTGCTATGTTTGACGGTATGGCAATAATTTTCTAGCCATAGTTCCGTCAATTCCTCATAGGTGGTAACATTAACGGCTTTTATAACCGTTGAGCCGTTTTTTTCAAACTCTACCTTGGCTTGGATAGCCTTGCTTTTGAGTCTGTTCTTGGTTCTGTCTGAAATAGTTGTCTTGACTTTCTTACCTGTTATGGTATCGATGCCAAGATAAACGCTGGAACGGTAAACTACTGATCCATCTTTCTTTTTGTACTCTGTAATCTTCATGGTTTTACTCCTTTTCCATCAGCAGGCAAGCAATTAGAAAAGGTTTTGAGTTTATACCATGTGAGGGGCTACGAGAACCCCCTTATTTTCGATTTTAAGCAGTCAGATGGTAAATTGTACCAGAATATAAAACAAGGCGGATATGGGGCTTATATGAGGTTTGAAAAAGCCCCAGTATTCAAGAGTTTTATTTAGAAAATAAAAAGGAAGTAACAACTAAGCTACTTCCCTGGAGCGCTGAGGCTCAAAGTTTAAAAAATATGAGGGTAAACCTCTAAGTAACTTAATTATAGATTAAATTTTAATAGCTGTCAATCTTTTAGGTAAAGTTCTTTTAATTTTGTATCAATTCTATCTAGGGTGTCATTGTTTACTTTCAATTTTCCGCAAGGATCCAATTCGTTTATGTAAATGATTCTGTCTTTACTAATCGTTTTTATCTGGTCACATTTTGCGTAGGAAATTTTATTAAATCGTTGATAATGGTTAACAAGATCTTTTAATTTTTTAGTAGTGTTTTCCACCTTTTCCATCCCTACACCGTTGTCATAGATTTCTTTAGCTGATTCTGAATTGTAAACATCTCCGTATTGAATCAAAAGTTCCTGATAGATTTCTTCTGCACTCCCTAAATCAAAAGGAGTAATTTCTGTAAGTGCATAGTGAATGATTGAAAATAATCAAAACCAATTTTGTCAAGAATAGGTAGTAAGAATCTTTTGGATTTTTGTTGTATAACTTCGTCAATCATAACAGAAAACTTTTTTTCTTTTGAACTGATTGGAAGTACAGTCAGATTTCTTGATTTTGGAGAATCATTTTTATTTAGGACAACGGCCCAGTGTCTATTTGATAATTCAGAACCAATATTGATTCCAAAATCTACAAAAATTAAGGAACCTCGTTTGAAACTGTGATAGGATTTTTTACAATGATTTACCTCTTCCAAAAATAAGTTTGATTCTTTATCTAGCCAATTTGGTAAAAAATTAAACTTATTGCTTCGTCTATTTGATTGTGATATTGAGTAAATTTGTTCAAAATTTTTAGCTGATTTTAGTATTTTCTTATTTTTGATATCCATTGTTCCTCACCTTTAAAATATCTCTTCTGTATTGTTCCATAGTCCATGATTCTCCTTTCTATTTGTCAAATTTGTCGTTTTTTGCACTTTAGTCTGTAAAATCGGTTTTCTATTCTTCAATTTCCCCTGTTTTTGCACAATAGACCATAAAAATAGGGTTGCTATTGGCGAATATGGGGGAGTTTTATAGAATTTTTTCAAATACCATTGTGGCTTGAATGCGGTCGCCACCGCCTAGTCCTTTGCTTCCACCATTGGCGGTTGTGATTGTATGCAGGCGGTAGCCTTTTGCTACTTGGGTGTTAATGACGTTTTCTAATTCTGTCAAGTTTCCTGATCCAGTACCAAAAAATTTCTCTTTTAAGGTTACTTGAAGGACTACGTAGTGTAAATCAGTAGCATTTGAAGCAGTTGAGTGAGTGCTAGCGTCTTTAATGTTATCAAAAAATCCCATGTTAGTTACTCCTTATTATACATATTTTTATTTTCTATTTTATCTGACAACGATTTTAATAAGTTTTAATACTATTTGCTTATCTTTTGGGGATAGGGATATGAAATCTACCAGTAATTGAGTTTCTTGAGGGTTCAATGTTCCAAGAGTAAATAGAAAATCATTTAGCTTCTGATCTGCTTCATTAATGATTCTATCATCTGATAAATATTTTTTTTATTTCACGATTACTTAACTCATTAAAATTTGGAATGAGGCTTTTTAAAATTTCTTCACGATACTTACTTAAAAAATCTTCGTCCTTTAAGGTCAATAAATTCTCTTTACCATCAGCTATTTTTAGTTCATAGTATGCTCTAAATGCTTTAAAAAATGCTTCATCAGAGCCATCTTTTTGACTTAAATTTTTTACAGATTCAATGAAATTGTTTTCATAACCAAGTAAGCGAGCAACGCTTACCCCGAAGTAATCAGCAAGTAGCTGGGCTTTTTCTGGTTTTATTTGACGTTCGCCTTTTTCCCAATAAATATAAGTTCTTTTTGTAACACCTATTTCATCAGCTATTTCTTGCTGGGTCATCCCTATTTTACCGTTAAATTCTTTATTTAACCTCAATTCTTTTAACTTATTATCCATATTTAAAAACACCTTTCAAGAGTATTTTACCACGTTTTTTTTTCATTGTTGCAAAAAAAATTCAACATTTTTTTAGAAAAAGTATTGACATTGAACAAAAAGTGCAATATAATATTGCTGTCAACAGAAAGTTGTACAAAAAGTACACCATATCAAACACCTTTCAATCAATTATGGTGAAATTTCTAAAATGGAGGTAAAAAATGAGAAATAACATGAGATTGTTATTAGCGAAGCGACGCAAAAAAACCGCTGATGTTGCAAAAGCTACAGGAATTTCAAAAAGTACCTTAACGGCTTTGTATTATGAACGTGCCAAGAATCCAAGTATTGATACATTGAAAAAAGTATCTAGTTATTTAGGAGTTACACTTGATGAATTTCTTGATACGAAATATTAGAAAGGAGCGAACTAATCGCAATACTACTCTACATTTACAGGTTTCTCATGTGGTGCTTTACCACTGGGGATTGATGAACGGATCTAGCTAACTATTTACTAGACTACTTTGCTTGCTACCTATGGCAGTATTAAGGAACTATTCTCCTGAAGCATATCTCATGCTTTACCTTGGTACTGTTTTAGGTGGCAAGCACTGACAAAAGAAGAAAGGAGCGAACCAATGGACGACGATTTTAAGACAGTTACAAAAGCCAAAGGGTTAGAAATTCCTAAGTATCCCAAGGATTTTAAAAAGCTAGTTGAGAAAGACAGACAACTAGCCGAATATATTTGTATGAACTACGAGAACTTGGACAGTGAAGACCTGGGTGCATTTCTTGAAACGATGGAGCAGGGATTCAGCTGGATTCTGGATCTTATTGAAAGTAAAGACTTGCTTTATAGCCCCCAGACAGGAAAGAAAGCATGAAAAAAGTCAACAAAAAAGTCACTTGCGGAGAGTTTGGCGACCGAAGCAAGCGACAAGATTCAGGATATAGAAATTTTTTCTATACCTAGATTATAGCATAATACAGCGGTTTCCGCTAGTACATTGAAAATAAAATAAGGTACGCTGGGAAGATTTTAAATTTTTTTCGGTTTAGGGGTTGACTTAAAGGGTACACCATTATATAATAAAAGTGTACCCCGAAAGAAAGAGAGGTCAAAAATGGGGAAAACATTAGGACGACCTAAAAGTGATAACCCAAAAAACAAGCAACTAAAAATTAAAATGACTGAACAGGATTTTAATAATTTAGAAGAACTTGCCAAAAAGAAAAGCATGACTAAAACAGATATAGTCATACGAGGGATTGAGCTTGTAAAGTCTGAACCATAACGAAACCGCCTACCGTGTCACTTGTTTGGCGACAGAACACGATAGACGGCGATGCACCACAAATGAGGTACGTAAATATCTTATCATGCGTACTCTTATTTGTCAAACACAGAAATAGAGTACGCTTTTTGCGTACCCAAAAAATGAGGTATACAATGGGAAAACAACATCAAGCAGTAAAATTCAAGGATATTGCTGAAAAATTGTCCGAACTAGAGGGCAAAAATTTAGAAGAAATTGCTGGAGTATTAGGTTATCGCAACTTGGAGAGTTGCAGGGTCAATCTTTACAATCTGAGACAAAACAAGCGTCTAGGATTTGAAGTGGAAAAAGGGGTGTACTCCAAGTTCGCACTCTTGGACGATTCGGTAAAAGAGGAACTGGAAGACAAGGAATTGTCAGACCGTGGGCGCTATTTGAAGAGCGTAGACCGCTACAAGGCTATGCTAAACGCCTTTTCTATCGCCTTTGATAGTACGGTCAAGGCGGAAACCAGACAAAAAGCAGAACACGACGGCTTGAAATCCTTGGACAGGATACCAGATAAACATTACGCCCTACTTTATGACATGATGGAGGGTTAGGAATGGAAGCAAAAACACACTTTGCTAGATTCATGCGTAGAGGTATGGAATTAGCAAGGCAATTACATAGCAGAGAAATCCAACGTGATGAATTTGATAGAGCCTGGAAAAGATTAGGTGATCAAATCGAAAACGAAACGAAGAAAAACTAAGAAAACCGAAGTGCAGGCAAGCAATTAGAAAAGGTTTTGAAAAACGAGTGCTGACACGGCGACTCTAAGCACTTGTTTAGCAAAAATGTGGGTGATTACCCACGAAACATCACTACAAGCGTCCGGCAACTAGGGGCAATCGCCCAGCGTTTGGAGTGGTGGAAATGTGGTGGAAATGAAGTATAGTAAAAGACAATTAAAAGGCCATCAAGACAAGTACAAAACATAGAAACATAGGTAAAAAACATGGAAGCATTTTTTGAAGATTTTGAAAAAAAATTAAGTACCGTAGAGGAAAAACTAGATATTCTATCAGAATGGCATAATTCTAAGAATCATATTGGCGCAATGGAAATTGTTGAAGATTGTAATTCAGTAATTACTGATCTATGGCTAAGTTTTTATAAATTATCTGAAGCGTACAAGATGCAGGAAGCTAGTCATGAAGAATTTTATAATAAGAATGTTGAGAACTTACTGGGAGAATTAAAAAAATATGACGATGAGTGTACAGAAATGTACAATAAGAAACCTGACTGGTTACTATTCAATTACTTAAATCAAGTAATAAGCGAAAATAAGTTAAGTAATGATATTACTCATGAGACTGCTTCAACTTGGACGTATTTACGAAGTTTAGTAGTTTCTGATTTACAAAAAAGAGGGCTTTTAAAATGAACGAACTAGATATAAGCAATACACAGGCGCTTATTTTTACCGTGATTTTGATTGGCTTACTGCTTTACCTAAACCACCGAGACCGCAAAAAGAGCGCCCAAATTGAGCGAGAAAACAGGAAACTGGGAGAAAGACCTAGTGAGAGTTTAAGCCCAGATTATGGGCGATATATCCAGCTTGCAGGGGTTAAGCCGTGGAGGTGATGATATGTTTGAAAGGATGATTGAAGAAATTCAAATAAAAATATTAGAAGCCTTAGAACGTTACCTAAAAAGCCATGAGAAAATACCTCCCCGAATTATTGGGTTGATTTCTGCAAAACGAGTACAGGAAGAGTTAGATATAAAGTATCTGACCTTACAAAAATGGGAAAGAATGGGTTTGAAGCGTTATCAGCCTCCAGGAGACGATAGCAGAAAAGTTTATTATAAAAGTGGACGACATCCGTAAGTTTATGGGGGTGGGAGAATGAGAGTGATAGAGTTAACCTTGTCTAGTGACAAATTGGCCTTATTTGGCTTTCTTAAGTCTACCCCTACCCAAGTTTGGAAGAATGGGGAACACTTCAAATTTGTCTACTTTGAACCGATTGGCGAAGCGCTAACGAATTTCCACTATAAAGGCTTGTATGTGACTGTTAAAGACGAAAAAGAGGAAGTAGAGGGTTGGAGGTTAGTTAGAGACTTGGAGATAGTTTTGGCCAGTCCTGACTTGCTGACGATCCTGAAAGAATTAGAGGTAAACAAATTGACCGAGCAACGGCAGGGGCTTGGAGTGGAGTTGAAAGGCTGGGTTTTTGACCTGATTTGTAATGGCATTTATACCAGGTATGAGACTTCACTTTTTGTCCGCTTGCTATTTGTGAATGGCTACAGTTTTAGTCAGCTGGTAGACCTGTTTTCAGCAATCGTCAAACGGAAAGACCTAGCCAGCTATTTCCTAGAAGTAGCGACAAAATTCTATAAGGAGGTGGCTTTTGAATAGTGAAGAAATTGTAAGTAAAATCATAGAAGAGAATCAGCCACAAATACCGCCTACCGTGGTAGACTTGACCCAGGCAAGGGAGACAAGTGAGGAAAACAATAGCCTGAACTTGACCAAAAAAGCAAGAGGGGATGGCTTTGCAGTCAACTTGGATAATCTCAAGAAGATTTTGAGTGGGGATAGTAAGCTAAAAGGTTCGATACAGTACAACACTTTTACATATGAAATTGACGTGACTAGACCAATGAAGCTAAACGGTAGAACCTTGAGCGGAACAATCGATGACCTGATTATCAGAGAAATTAGAGCTTATATTGCTACTAAGTATAAGATGGATTATAAAAAAGGAGATATCGCTGATATCTTGGAAGTGGTAGCTGGAGAACATAGCTACAACCCTTTAAAAGACTATCTGGAATCTTGCGAAAGTGAGTATAAAAAGTTAGTGAATCAGCGCGATCCCTTTGATATTTTAAGGCATTATCTCAATATCAAGGATGATGAATATAACCGTATTATCATGGACTTGTTTTTCCGTGGAGCAGTTGCCAAGGTGTTTGACCCTACCGTTAAGTTTGACTTTGTGTTGGACTTGACTGGACGGCAGGGAGTAGGAAAGACCCAATTTTTTGAGGGGCTTTTTACTCACAAGTATTTTACAACCGTTGAAACCTTCACAGACAAAGACGACAAGGCTAGAATGGTAAGAAACTGGTGTGTGTTTGATGATGAAATGGTGGCCAGTAAAAAGGCTAGTTTCTCAGAATTGAAGAAGTTCATCACGGAAACCAAGCTGGAGTTTAGACCGCCTTACGCATCCAGTGACAGGCGACTAGCTAAGAGTTTTATCATTGTCAGGGCAACCAATGACCATGATTATTTAAACGATCTGACAGGGGAAAGGCGCTTTCTAGTTGCTGAGGTACACAAGGACACCGCTTATAAGGGCAGGAAGTGGACAGAGAAAGACCGTAGAGCCTTTTGGGGTGCTATGGTGATAGCTTGGAGAGATAACCAAACGTTGAACCTGACAGATGAGCAAGAAAAGCTAGTAAACGAGGTTAGAAGCCGTTACAAGTTTGTAGATGAAATCCTTGAGGATGTGGAGCGCTATTTAGGTACTCCTTACCCAAAAAGAATGTATCAGTTCCCAACGACCGACAGAACGCGCTACTATTATATCTATGATATGATGAACGAGGGATACTATAGAAATAACAGGGGTGGAACGGTTGAACTGGACACTGACACTTATGGAGAACTGGTGGACAGGGACAAGATGACAATTAACCTATTTTTTCAAGAGGTGTATTTGACTGACAAAGTACCGCCAAAGGATAAGGCCAAGGTTAAAAAGTACATGCAAAACCGAGATGGCTGGGAACATAGGCGATCAACAAGATTTGGTAAAAGTATTAAACCAGCTTACGTTAAAAAAATGTAGTCAGTGTAGTTTATTTTTAAAAAGTGACTACATTTTAATAGGAAGAAAACCCTTGATACATAAGGGGTTAGAAATAAGTGTTGTTTTTACTATTTTACTGACTACACCCCTAAACCCTTGGTATTATTGACTTTTATATAAAAATGTAGTTATTTTCTATTTATTAAAGAGTATATGAAGATAAGAGATAAAAGGCGTTTATTGTTTATTTTTTGGGAGCAAGGTGACTACATGACTACGCATAGTGAAAAGCCTTGGGGCTGTAAGGCGGATAGCGTAGTCACTAGATACCCTAAAATGACTACACTTTTTATGAACTCTAAGAATTTTTTTAAGAGAGGTTTAGAAATGAAAGTAGTTGAACCTATTAGAGATACTGATGACATTGAAAGAATTAAGGACTTTTTGAGAAGGAAGAATGAACGAGATTACGTATTATTCCTATTTGGAATTTATACAGGTTTACGAGTTAGTGATATTATTCCAATTAAAGTCAAACAAATCATAGAAGATAAAATTGAAATAAGGGAGAAAAAAACAGGAAAAATAAGACGTTTTCCAATAAATCAACAATTAAGAAATGCCTTAAATCAATACATTGATAATAAACAACTCAAAGAATATGATTTTTTATTTCCGAGCAGAAAAAGAGAGAATGGCAAGGGGGTAAAAATTTGTCACATTTCAAGAACTCAAGTGTATAAAATTTTAAAAGAAGCTGGAAATAAATGTGGGATTGAAAATATAGGAACCCACTCAATGAGAAAGACATTTGGCTATCATCATTACAAAAAGAATGGTGATGTAGGTATTCTACAAAGAATATTTAACCATTCAACACCAGAGATTACACTTGGGTATATTGGCTATACTCAAGACGAACTAGACCAGAGTATACTAACATTTGACTACTAAATAGCCGTTCTATTTTACATAATGAGAAAATGTAAATTCAAAAACAGAAAACAGGCCTATCCCCTTGATATAAAAGGGATTCTAAAAATGCTCGAAAGTCACAAAATAGAAGATATGTTAAATATATGACACCAAAAAAGAGAGGAAAAACAGATGAATCCAAACAAAGATTACACCCCATTTTTAAGGATAACTTTATTATCTTTAACAAAAATGGTATAATAGAGATGAAGAAAATACCAGACTTCGGAAGCGTGGTATTTACTAGTCAAGATGGCAACATTGTCCAGATTGAAACAACAATTAAAGAAAGATAGCTGACTAGACAACTAGAGGCGTAACATTAAAGCTAAGTAGTTTTTTTTGTTGCGTCTCTTTTTGTTTTGAGAAAGAGGAAGTAATGAGGAATAAAGATCCAGTAGAGAGTTGAAACCAATAAGCACGATCAAAAGAATCAAAAGAAATGAGGAATAAAAGAACATGGAAACATTACAAACTATTGAAACTAAAATTGACAAACTGATTGAACAGAATAAGAAAGCTATTGAGATGACTGAGGCGGAACTGGTTAAAGCAAACCAAGCTATTTCAGACGCTCAAGCCAAACTGGTACAGGCTCAAAAAGAAATCAACTCAGAAAAATACGTTGAAGCAAAAGGTGAGCTATGGACGGCAGAACGTACAAAAGAATTTCATGAGGGACGTTTGAAAGAATTAACTAGAGATCCATTAGTTACCTATGAAGAATATCATGCGTTGATTGCAGATATCTTTAGATTAGCCGATGAAGAGCAGGATACTTTCTTCACCCCAGCAGTTGCCAAACTAATGGAAATTATAACACTTGGAGATAATGCTATTAAGGCAAGGGAACGTGTAAACGAGGTTCTTAAAAAACTTGAAAAGGATATCTCTAAAAATAATGAAGATTATAAAAAAGCTAAGAACGGCTGGATTTTAAGTGATTTCTTTTCAGGTTTATCTTATACACCAAGAAACGCCCTATACGGATATCAGTATAGTTTGAAAGAAATGGCTGAGAATTTCAAAAAGGGGCAAAGTTGAAAAAAGCCCCCTCCCCCAGCCTCGCTGCCGCCTTGCAGTTTGATCTCAGACCTGCTGTGCTAGCAATCAGCGAGACTCCGTTGGCCGTAGGACCCTCCGAGCCAGCTGCGAGATATTATCTCGTGGTGCGCCTGTTTTTTAAGCCCATCGGAAAAGTCGCAGTATTCAGGTGGGACGTGACCCGATTTTCCAGGTGCCATTCGTGTCTAAGCCCCTTTCTTTCGATC
>CAKMOM010000099.1:0-5003 GCA_927910965.1 uncultured Streptococcus sp. | reverse complement strand
TTTTTTAGATAATGGGGAACGATTCTCTTTACCGGATGAATTAATTGTTGAAAATGATAAAGAGATTGCAGAATATTTTATGGATGCGGTAAGACGGATTGGCAAAGAAGCTTATTTTGTAGATGTGACTTCTAAAGAGCTTAGTTCATTCAATTGGTTGGTTGGTAAAACGGTCATACCAGGTATGTTAGATATTGAACCGAATTTTATTAAATATTTAGAAGCTAATCGCTTGGCTGAGATTGATAAGAATCTGATTGATTTAGGATTACGAACAGAAAAAGAACTGGGCAATCCTCAACCAACTGTTCCTCATCCATTTCCGTGATTGGAGGTTAAGATGGACGATTTTAAATTTACGATGATTAGTAACTATCATGCTTGTAAATTATCTGATGATGACTATTTACTGCAATTATTTCATCAGAATACAAAACATGGGAATCAGTACTTGATGAGGAATATGTTCCAATCTAGAACTTTGCTGAATAATAAAAATTTTTTAATGGCTAGCTCTATTAAAGAGAAGCAATACCCCCTCAGTGAAAAAGTTCAACTACAGAATCGAACAAAAGATCTATTGATGGATTGTATGTATAATAGACGCTCACAAGTAAAAGAACCTGTTACAAATTATATTCTGACAGAAGAAATTATTTCGGATATTTTTTGGTCGGGTTATGGATTGAATTATAAACACACAAGGGTAGTTCCTTCTGGAGGAGCGTTATTTCCACTTGAATTATATGGGGTTATTATGCAAGACGTTGGAAAGATAAAAAAAAGGATTATATCACTATAGTCCATCTTTTAATGCGTTGGAACTAATTTCCGAAGAGGAAGATGTTTTTGATATCACTTCCTACATTATGATGTTACAAAATCTTGAGAATACTTCTTTAGTTCTATTTACTACTGCTATTTTTAGTAGGATGACTTTTAAATACGATGCAAGAGCATATAGGTATTTGCTATTAGAAGCAGGGGCGATGTTACAAAATATTTCCCTAGTGGCTACTAAATACAAACTAGTTAGCACATGCATTGGTGGAACTGATGATAATAAAGTTGAAGAATTACTAGGAATTGATGGGATTAAGGAGAGTTTAGTTAATTGTTTACTCCTTACTAGAGACGGGAGTTGGCAATAAAATGAATTACTATACTATAAAAAGAGGTGACAAAAGTTCTCACAGTACGATATATATTGTATGTTCTAATTTTGAAAAGGATAGATTTCATATCATGGAACATATGATTATGAGTTTTATCTCAAAAAAAGATATCCAAGATGTAGATGCAGTGACAACAGAAGACTTCATAAAGTTTAAAATTTTTAATCCGTTTATAGACTTACAAGAACTTATTAAAATTATTGATTCTAAATTGTGGTTTTCAGAAGAGTCATATTATTTTGCTTTGTCAGAAATAGAACAAGAGAAGGCTTTAATCAGCTCTAACATCAGTAATTTGTTGAGCAAAATTATTTGTACAAACCATAAACGAGGAGAGAATGTTACGTTTGAAAATTATAAGGAGTGGTTTTTTAAAGTATTATCTTCAATGAGTTGTATGACAATCTCTAATCAAAATAAAAAAAGTAATGATTTGCCTAGAGATTTTGTCGATTTTTCTAAGTTAAAAAGCAGTTCAAATAGTGGTGTCCTTAATTATAATGATGTTGATTTTTTCTACTCATATCTACAATTAGCACTTTTAGATATTCCCAATTTTTCTAGTTTTTATTTCTTACAAAATTTTTCGAATCATATTAATAAAAAGTTTGAAGAAGTTGAGGGATTCAGGTATTTATTATGCATTTTGCTTTTGTAAATATCATAGAGAATATGTAGAGTTTTTTATAGTTATTTCAATAAACAAAACAGTTCCAAATTGCTGTGACTATATTATTGACGAACTAGGTTCTATCTATGGAGCTTATGATTATCATGAAAATCAGAATACTGGAGTACAGGACTTTAAGGAAGACCTGTGCGCAATATATTTGACAGATACATTTATTGAGAGTAATGTTCCTGAATGTACTTCTGTTCAAAGAGGTTTTATTAATAAAATAATTTTGATGCTGGGTGGTGGCTAAAGTGAATAATGTTTTTGAAATATCAAATATTACTAAATCATTCAAGAATAAACAAATTTTAAAAGGTGTTGACTTGATTGTGAATAGAGGTGATATCATTGGACTTTTAGGTTTGAATGGTGAAGGAAAGTCCACTTTAATAAAAATAATTTTAGGTATACTTTCTCAAGATTCTGGGGAGGTTAAGAGGAATTTCGAGATTAAATCTGATGTTGGTGTTATGTTACAGGAAATTTCTATGCCTGAGAAGATGAAGGTATACGAATGGCTAGATATGGTGAAATGCTTTTCAACAAACTCTAAATCAGTCGAAAGTGTTTTAGATAGTGTTAACTTAAGAACAGTTAGTAATAAATATTGTGATTCTTTATCAGGTGGACAACAAAGACGAGTTCAATTTGCTACTGCGATTATTAATAATCCTAAAGTATTGATATTGGATGAACCAACAGTAGGTATGGATGTAGTATCAAAAAAAGCATTTTGGGAGACGTTAAACACATTTTCGTTCAGTAAAGATTTGACAATAATCTTAATTAGTCATGATATGGAGGAAGTTGCTGAATTCTGTAACAGATTACTAATTTTGTCAAAGGGGCTGCTAGTTTCAGATAGTAAAATGACTGATGTTCAGGATAGAATCGAAAAAAACTCATCATATTCAATAGATAAGAGTCAAATAACTCAAGAACAATTAGAAGTAGTAACAAAGTTTAGTTTTGAAGAGACTGATTCTGAAATAAAATTTAAGTATCAAATGATAGATGAAGTGGTATCTGTAGGAAAAATTCCTATTTCGATTATAAAAAAGAATCAAAGTAATCTACGTCAATATTTTATGGAGGTATTAGAAAATGAACCAAGTGAGTAGTCTTTTCTTTTTAATATGGCTAGATATAAAAAGGGTTTTCAGGGACACCAAATATGTATTATTTATTATTGCTTTGCCAGTTATTTTTTATATTATATATACAGCGATTTTTCCTGAGAATGCTAATGTTAACGGCGTTCCGTGGTCAGAGTATTGTTTGATTTCTATGATTGCTTTTGGTATTATGGGGAATGCAATCAATCTACTTGGTACTAAAATTGCAGATGAACGAAAAAAATGGTATACTTATTTGAAGGTATCTCCAGTTAATTCTACTTATTATGTAATAAGTCATGTGTTTTCATATTTGTTGATTTCAGTTGCTTTTACGTTTCTTATGTTTGTAGTTGCATACCTCTATAAGGGAATCAATTTAGGAGTACTTGAAATGATTAATATAGGAATTACACTAAATATCGGAAGCATTGTATTTTTAATTATGGCCTTGTTAATCGGTAGATTAGATAGTTTGTCTCAACCAATCGGAACCATAACGTATTTAGTACTTTCTTTCTTGGGTGGTTTATGGATGCCAGTGGCTGCTATGCCTAAATTTCTTTCTCAGCTTGCAACTTTCTTGCCATCATATAACTATGCTCGCCTGGGGTGGCGATTGTTGGAAAATAAAGATATTGATGTTAGATCTTTAGCTATTCTCTTTATTTATATTATATGCTTCTTGGGAATCTATATCCTATTCCAGAGGAAGGAGCAGGCTCATTAGGAGGTTTTTGTGAAAATAAACGAGTACTTTGGAAATATATCTCAATTAGAGAAAATGTTGTCTGATTGGATTGATTTACCAGTCTCTTTACACGTGCGCTTAGCAGGGGTGAAAAATGTAACATTTCTTTTGAAAATTTTAGTGAGGAAGAGATTGTTAGCTTTTTCAAAGATAATATTCAACATCCTGAACATGCCGTTGTGGGTTATAGACAAGATGATATTTATGGAGATATTTTAGGAAAATGCAACTATCAGGATGTGTTGTATTTTGAAGGTATTGGCGATAAGGTATATGCTTATGCTGATAATCTCACTTTGAGTCTAAAAAATAAGTTATATGAGATTGAAGAGTTCAGTAAATTCTATGTGAGAATTAGTAAATCTTTTATTGTTAATATATTAGTTGTAGAAAAAATTTATCCTTCTCTGAATGGAAAATTTATCATTGAATTAACAGATGGTCAAAACTTAACGGTTTCTCGAAAATATAAAAAACAATTTTTAGAGTACTTGGAGGATTAGTGGTGAAATACTTAAAAAAACTTCTACTCGTGCTTTGCATTGGCGCAATCTATAATCTATATTTTACTCTTATAAATTCAAGTTTAACATCTTGGGTCAATATTATTCTATTCATAATATTCGGATATGCTGAAGTATTTACTTTAGAGTTATTATTTAAATACTCCATTAAATTTCAGAAAAACGTCTATATTCAATTACTTACCATATTTTTAGTATCTAGTATGGTTGAAATAGCATATATGCTAGTCACTGGCTTGAGTTTTACTATAGCAATCCATTTTGTTTTGTTAGGAATACCTATTACAATTATTGGTTTATTGTATTGGAAATATTATGTTGATAAAATTAAAAAATTGTTAAGAGACAAAAAATCTAGTCTATCAAATTGATTTTTATAAGGGCACCTCTAAAACTAAGAATGTTGATTTAGTAAGGTTTCTAGAGTTAAAACTTATCGCATTTTAGAGTTTTTAGAGGTTCCCATAATTAGTATTGTTATTCTGATTTCTCAATTACATAAGCTCCGAAAACTAAAAAGTGATAACCCTTTGATAACCTCTCGATTTTAAAGGGTGATATATGTAAAAATTGAGGATTTATCTCTTAAAATTACTTGATTTTAGTGATGATTTACCATAAATATCCAATAATGTAGAAAAAACCAGGTCTTAAGAAAGCTCGTAAAGCTTCACAATTCTCAAAACGTTATCAATACGATTATATCAACGTTTCAAAGCACTTTGCAAAGATTTGCAAAGTGCTTTTTTGTCGATTTTTTTA
>CAKMOM010000098.1:0-9497 GCA_927910965.1 uncultured Streptococcus sp. | reverse complement strand
AAAACCATGTTTGCTCTCTTCCCTTGAGATATTCACTTGTAAGAAACACTTAACAACTCGGTCACTTCTTTTTTGAATTTCCTCTGCTAGCTTTAATGAATCCAAAGCGTGGAAATAATCAACGTACTGAATGACATCTTTAACCTTGCGTCTTTGCAAGGTTCCAATCAAATGCCATGTAATATTTCTATCTTTTAAAGCTTCATATTTCTCAAGAAATTTATCCACACGATTTTCACCAATATGATGCACACCTAGCGGAAGCAAAGCCTCCGCTGTCGGTACGTCTACATATTTTGTAACAGCAAGAACTGAAACAGAATTGGCTTCTCTTCCTGCCTGCTGACTTGCATCTTTTATTTGTTGAAAAACACGTTCTGTATTTTCTTTCAAATTCATTTACTTAACGATTTTTGAAAAATGGAGGAGTATCTAATTCATCCTCATCGTGTAAAGATGGTGCTTCGAAACGTTCAACTGGTGATACAACTGAATCAGTTGGTCGAACAATTGTCTCACGACGCAAGTCCCAATCACCAAATGCTGAAGTTTGAGAAGTTTCTGTACGGCGAGGTGCTGGACTTGGAATTTCTGCAGTTTCAGCCATATCAAACTGACGATTATGATTGTGTGCATGACTTGGGCTTACTTGTTCTTGACGAACAGCTTGTCTTGGTGCATGGCCCACAACTTTTTCCACACGATCTTGACGAACACCAGTTGCCACAACTGTCACACGGATTTCATCTTTCATGTTTTCATCGATAGATGTTCCGAGCCAAATGTTCACTCCTTGACCCGCTGCTTGGTTGACAATCTCTGAAGCTTCTTCTGCCTCAATCAAGGTTAAATCAAGACCACCAGTAACGTTGACGATAACATCCTCAGCACCATCAATAGTTGTTTCAAGAAGTGGTGAGTAGATTGCCTTACGAGCTGCTTCTACCACACGTTCTTCACCACTACCGATACCGATACCCATTAAGGCGTTCCCTTTATTTGCCATAACTGTTTTTACATCGGCAAAGTCAAGGTTAATCAAACCAGGATTTGTAATCAAGTCCGTAATTCCTTGAACACCTTGGCGAAGCACGTTATCTGCTTCGCTAAGAGCTTCAAGAAGTGGAGTTTTCTTATCAACAATTTCAAGTAAGTTGTTGTTTGAAATAATCAATAAAGTATCTACATGCTCACGAAGTTGATTGATTCCTTCTACAGCATATTGGCCACGTTTGCTTCCTTCAAAACCGAAAGGACGTGTCACAACACCAACTGTAAGAGCACCTAAATCTTTAGCAATGCGGGCAATAACAGGAGCTGCACCCGTACCTGAGCCACCTCCCATACCTGCAGTGATGAAGACCATATCTGCTCCAGTAATAGCTTGAGTCAAGGCTTCTTCGCTTTCTTCGGCTGCCTTTTGACCGATTTCAGGTCGACCGCCAGCACCCAAACCACGAGTCAATTTAGGACCTAACTGAATTACAGTCTCAGCTTTTGTACTACTCAAAGCTTGTACATCTGTGTTTGCTGCGATAAATTCTACGCCTGCAACACCTTCGTCAACCATGCGGTTAATGGCGTTACCACCACCTCCACCAACACCGATTACTTTAATCACTGCACCTTGAGCAGCCGCTGTATCAAATGAAAATGTCATAGTTTATTTTTCCTCTTTTATTCATCAAACATACTTCCAATTAAACCACGGAAGCGATCTGCGATTTTTGGTTTATTTTGAGAAGATACTTTATCTTCTTTTGGAGCAACTACGTTCGTAGAAGCTGATTGCTCTACCTCAGTATTTTGAACTGGTTGAATAGGGGTAGGTTGTGCTACCTGCGTAACACGTTGAATCATCCCACCAAAATTAATTGGTTGGTGACGCAAGTATCCTCACCCTTGACTGCTCGTTGTGCTAACAAATGCACTTCAGTCAATTGACCAGCAAATTCAGATAAGCTAATCACATGAGCGAAGGCAGGGTTACGGATTCCAACTTGATTTGGAACGTAAAGTTTAACACCAACGCCAAATACTTCCTGCGCAAGTTCTACAATACCTGGTAAAATAGCATTTCCACCAATCAGAACAATCCCACCTGGAAGATCCAACAAATGTCTTCTTTCCAACTCTTGTTTGATTTGTTCAAAAATGTGTTTAATGCGAGCTGAAATAATCTCTGCCAAGTAGCTTTCTGTAACTTCTACAGGCTCTACTTCACCAATCACTTCAACTTGGAAAGTTTCATTGCTGGCAAGTGATGGGTAGGCTTCCCCATAGTTCAATTTCAATCCTTCAGCTAATTTCTGTGAAGTCTTCAAGACTTTAGAGATATCTTTTGTGACATAATCTCCACCTTCTTGAAGAATATTTGTAAACTGGAGTTCTTGGTTACGGATTGTAGCAACAGTTGTTTGACCTGCTCCCATATCAATCACAGTAGCTCCAAATTCACGCTCTCCTTCATTCAAGACTGAACGAACCAAAGCCAATGGTGAAATAATAATATTTTCAACTTGAACACCTGAGCGCTCAACTGTTTTGCGTAAATTGTGAAGAATAGTACGTGGACCAGTGTAAAGTAAGCCACGCATTTCAAGACGAACCCCCATCATGCCACGTGGGTCACGAATACCTTGAAAACCATCTACGATAAATTCTTCAGGAATAAAAGTAATGACTTCACGATCTGGTGTCATACTCTTTGTCAAGGCTGATTTGACAACATTTTCAACATCTTGATCTGTAATTTCTTTTGTATCAGATGTAACTGGAATCATTCCTTGAGTTGGTTCTACTTGCAAAAGATTTCCAGGCAAACCAACATTCACAGATTTAATTGAAATGCCAGCTTTCTCTTCTGCTTGGGAAATAGCTGACTTGATAGCAGTTGCTGCTGCTTCAATATCAACGATAATCCCATCCTTTACACCTTTACTCTTGGCATTACTTACACCAATTACATTAAGTTCACCATCTCTAAGCTCGGCAACCAATACCTTAATCGAATTAGTTCCGATATCTAAGCCTGTAAAAAAACCATCTCTAGCCATTACATCGCATCCTCTCTCTTCCAAGTTTCAAACTTCTATTCAATATAGCTAAAACAGGGCATAGCTATTCACAGAATATTATAACACAAAAAATCCAATTGTGCTTAGTTTTTCCTAAATTTGCTTACCATTTTCACATTCGCTCATCAACTTTTTTTATTTTCCAAACAAGTTATAAAAAATCAGATTTATGAAAAAAGAAAGCTCATTTCTAAGCTTTCTTTGCAATCATTTTTTCTGCTTCTTGTTCTAAAAATAGTTCCAAGATTTTCTTAGTCAAAGTTATTGCAGCAGACAAGGCTATAGAAACAATCAAATAATTAGCTACTAAGCCATGGTTTCCAATCAATGGTGGTTTTGTCAAGAATCCGTAATCTCCACCTGTTACTAAATTGACCACAAAAATCAAGGCATTTAGTGCAAAGGTCATGAGAAAAATTCCCTTCACATCCAGCAATCGCGCGTTATACTGTCTCAATAGATAAACTAGAGAGTTCCCCAAGAGAGCTAAGTGGCCAAAGATAAAGGATAAAATCGCAATATGTGGGAAAGGATAGGCATCTGGCACTGGATAAACAAAGGCTGCTAATGTCCCAAATGTCCCCAATAATGCAAAATACTGCCGATATTTGGACTGACCAGGAAGCAAAAGCACCACAAACATAGCCATACGACAATGGTAAAAAGGTAAGCTTTCTGACAGGGGCATATGATTGACCCAGTACCAACCATAAAGGAGGATCAGCTGAACGGCCTGCAAGATTTGGAAAAATCGTTGGCAAACCTTCTTTTCACGATAACGATAGGCTGTATAAAAGGTCAAAGCTAAAAGCGTAAATAGGCTAACATACCAAAAAAGGTCAAATTTAGGTGGTTCTGTTGCTTGGGTCGTAAAGAAAATATCCCATAAATTCATCTAGTCTTCCTCATGATTCAAAATTTTCCTGCATTTTATTATACCATGCTATTTGTCAAAAATGGATTTAGAAATACGATAATCATCTTCTTAATCAAGATATTGCTCCCTCTGACCTTGATAAACCTGCCAAAGAATCTCTATTTGCTCCGTGGTAATGCGTTTTTCAGATAAGGCTGGCAGTTGGTCAATGGCAAAAAATTGAAGGTCAGCAATTTCTTGATTTTTTTGGAATTGTCCATCAAGAAGCTTACATTCAAAAACAAACTTTGCATATTGCTTGCTCTGTAGTTGGAAACGATTTGTATCAAAAACAGCTAGTAGTCTTTCTACTTTAGCTTCAAAACCGGTTTCTTCTTCAATTTCCTTGAGAATATTTTCTGTTGGAGAATAGCCGACTTCACCAAAGCCACCTGGCAAAGCCCAATCATTCTCTCCTTGTCCCCTAACCAGACAAATCTTTTCGTCCTCAACAATCCAAGCACGGACGTCCATTAACGGAGTCGCATAAGCAGAAGTTGGCTTCAAGACTTCTGCCACTTCTTCGGAATCAAGGTCTGATGCCTGATTCAACATTTCAGATAAAAGGCCTCGCAAGTCTTCGTAGCGCTCACGGTCGAAAGGATCTTTTGTAAAGGTTAATCCAGTATCTGTAAGGGCAATCATTCTTTGAAGATACTTAGCAAAATCACTTGTCTTCATTTTCTAAACTTTCTACCAACTTAGCTAGATTCATAGAGTTAGAGCCTTTGAGCAAGATTTGGTCATTAGCTACAAGGCTTTCTTTGACCTGCTTAACTAGGTCTTCAAATTGGTCTTGGTCTTCTGTTTTCTTGAAGTAGTAAACGTGGCCGATTGGGAACATTTGACTGGCCAATTGGGCTAATTCATCAATGTCTTCTCCATAGAAAATAACGGTATCAAGCACATCTGGCGAAAGGCTCAAGATCATCTGATTATGAAGCTGAATAGACTGGTCGCCCAGTTCCTTCATATCCGCCAAGACAGCAATTTTCTTGCCACCTTCATTGGCTGGAATGGCAGAGAAAGTCTCTAAAATCAACTTCATAGCAGTTGGATTGGCATTGTATACGTCAGACAGAATATCTGCTCCATTGGCTGCTTTCTTCCATTCGGTACGGTTACGCGTCAATTCAAGATTTTGGAAGGCCTGACGAATTTGCTCCTCAGAAACCCCTTCTTGCAGGGCAACATAAGATGCAATCATAGCATTGGTGGCATTGTACTTGCCAGTTACTGGCAAATCAAGGGCTTGCTCCAAGAAATTGGCCTTAAAGGTCAGACTGTCCTTACGCTCAACCAAGTCGGTAATTTCCAACTCTGCCCCTTGCCCAAAACGAACTACCTTTTTGTCAATTGGCAAGTAGTCCTCTACAATAGTATCAGCTGGAGCTAAAAGCAAGGAACCAGGTGCCATACCATCTGCAATTTGCATTTTTCCTTTAGCAATCTCAGAACGGTCTTTGAAAAAGGCCAAATGGGCTTCACCAACCAAGGTCACGATGGCTGTTTTTGGACGAGCCAATTCTGACAAGAGATGAATATCACCCAAGTGATCCTGCCCCATCTCCAAGACCAACTTTTCTGTTCCTTCAGGCATGTGAAGAACTGTGTAGGGAAGCCCAATCTCGTTATTGTAGTTACCTTGTGTTTTGTATGTTTTATAGGTTGTTGATAGCAAGTGCGCTAACATATCCTTGGTCGTTGTCTTGCCATTTGAACCTGTAACAGCAAAGACATCAACAGCCGTTTTTTCAAGATAGTAGGCTGCTAGGGTTTGAAAGGCAGTCAATACGTCATCTACTAGAATATAGGGATGATTTGCAACCTCTTTCTCAGACAGGGTTACTGCGGCACCCTTTTCAAAAGCTGTTTCTATAAAGTCATGGCCATCACGCGCCCCTTTGAGGGGCACAAATAAATCCCCTGCCGCAATTAAGCGACTATCAAACTCGGCCTTTTCTAACTTGGTATCCTCAAAAATGCTGATATCATTTTTAGCTCCGACAACTTGGGCCACTTCATGGATTGTTAATTTCATTTCTACTCCTTTAAAAAGGGTTGAAGTCCGAGAACTCTAATCACTCTGCAGTGGTGGTTCTGACTTCTACCCTCTCTTTCATTTTATAGCAAATGCGCTTCGCGCTTGTCAAAACTTTCCTTAGCAAGGTCAACCAAATGCTCGATTAGTTCTGGGTAGCTGATTCCCATATTATCCCCAAAGTAGTGGGATACATTGACCACTGGGTAAAACCTGGCATGGTATTGAGCTCATTTAGGAAAATCTCTCCCTTATCAGTATAGAAGAAATCGCAACGAGATAGACCTAAACCACCAATGGCACGGAAGGCTGTTTCTGCATTTTGACGCATGACAGCTACCACATCATCACTGATTTTAGCTGGAATATCCATAGTAATCTTGTTATCAATATACTTGGCATCGTAGTCATAGAAGGCAACATCCTTGACTACTTCTCCTGGAAGGGTGCTTTTAACATCGTAGTTACCCAGTAGCCCAACCTCGATTTCACGGGCATTCACTCCTTGTTCTACCAAGACACGGCTATCATATTGGAAGGCAAGTTTCAAGGCTTGACGGAGTTCGTCTTGATTTTCAGATTTGGAAATACCGACACTTGAACCCATGTTTGATGGTTTTGTGAAGACTGGATAAGTCAATTTTTCTTCCACTTCAGCAATTTTAGAAGATACATCATCACCTTCGACAATGGCCACATAAGGAACTTGGGCAATCCCGACAGATTCTAACACACGCTTGGTCGTGATCTTGTCCATGGCAAGGCTAGATGACAAGATGTTACAACCAACATAAGGCATTTTCAAAACTTCCAAAAATCCTTGAACTGAGCCATCTTCTCCCATTGGGCCATGAAGGACTGGAAAGACCACTGCTCCCTCTTCATAGATAGCACTTGGTGCCACTTTCTTATCCCAATCAATGGTTTCATTGGTCATAAGACGATCCTCTTGACCGGGAGTCTGGCTAAATTCTTGCGTTTTAATAAAGTCACCTGACTGACTAATAAAGAAAGTCTTGACTGTGAAACGATCGTAGTTAACCGCACGCATGACACTCTCAGCTGAAAGGACAGAGACTTCACGCTCTGCACTACGTCCACCGTATAAAAGAATAATCGTTTGTTTCATATTATTTGTCCTAATTCTAATAGAATACTCGCTCTTTAGTATATCATATTTGCTTCTTTTTTGAAACTTGAACCTGATACTAGTCTTCAAGAAATCTAAAAAGAGACCGATAAAACAAATGTCGGTCTCCTTGATATTTTAAATAAATTGAATTTGTTAATTTGTCTAGACTTACAACTCTGTTCGATTTTCAATGGCCCTTAAGAGTGTAACTTCATCCGCATACTCAATGTCCGCTCCCACAGCGAGACCTCGTGCTAGACGCGTAACCTTGATACCAGCCGGCTTGAGCAAACGAGAAAGATACATGGATGTCGCTTCACCATCTGCTGTAGCATTTGTTGCTACGATTACCTCTGAAACTTCACTATCCATAAGACGAGTCATGAGGCTCTTGAGATTGATATCATCTGGACTGATACCATTCATGGGAGAAATGAGTCCGTGTAAAACATGATAGAGTCCATGGTATTCTTGGATGTTCTCCATGGCTGCCACATCGCGACTATCCTCGAGAACTAAAATCGTCGTCTGGTCACGACTTGGATCGGTACAGATAGAGCAAGGATCGTCATCAGTCAGGCGACCGCAGATGGAACAGTAGGTCAGCTCTCTCTTAGCAGAAAGGAGATTTTTAGCAAATTCATTGACATCGTCATCAGACATTCCAATAGTATAGAAGGCCAGACGGGTAGCCGTCTTAATCCCGATACCCGGTAACTTAGAATAACTGTCAATTAGCTTGGCAATAGGTGTTGGATAAAGCATATGTTCCTTTCTAATTCATTGGATGATGTTGGTTATAGAGGTTGATAATATCGCGCGCAATGGAAGGTCCGACACCATTTGTAAGATTGGTGTTATGAGGGAAGACAACTGCTACAGCGATTTGAGGATTATCTGATGGGGCATAGGCCACGGCATTGGTGTTGTTGGCTTTTTGACCACCTGCAACATAACTTTCGGCAGTACCTGTTTTCCCACTAATGGATACCGCTGCACCATTTGAAAAGGCACGACCTGTCGTCAGAGCACTTCCACCATGAGAAACTTGATAAAAGCCTTGTTGAAGGATGGAAACATCAGACTCAGAAATATTAATTTTATTCATTTCCTTGGTATCAATAGATTGGATTAAGTCACCTAAGCCACCTTGTTCATTGTTTCCATAAATCCCCTCGACAATGTGGGGGGCAATCCGAACACCGTTGTTGGCAATGGTTCCAACATACTGGGCTAATTGCATAGGGGTGTAGTTATCAAACTGACCAAAGGCATTGGTAATGTAATTAGCAAAATTATACTCTTTTGGAATAAAACCAGTTGACTCATCTGGAAGGTCAATGCCTGTTGAGGCTCCAAGCCCATATTCCGCAAATGTCGCACGTAGTTTCCCCATAGCGGATTTCAAATTACTGGTTCCAACAAACATGTTTGGTTGATAAGTTTGGCCCATGATTCCCAAAGCCGTTTGAACCATGTAAGTATTCGAAGAATACTCCAAGGCTTCCACCGCTGTAATCGGGAATGAACCATAAGCCTGAGTATACCAAGAATTAATTGGAGCCGAGCCTTGGAAGACAATCGGTTGATCCGTCAAGGTCTGGTTCCCTGACAAGACTCCATTTTCCCAACCGGAACTGATGGTTGCGGCCTTAACAACCGAACCGGGAACGAAGACATTGGTAACAGTGCCCAAGGAATCCTGTGTTAACTCTCCCGTGTTCAGGTCATGTTTAATCCCTGACATGGATAACACCGCACCTGTTTTTGGATTTAGAGCAACTGCATACACACCTTCAGAATACTTGGCTCCTCCATTTCCCAGTTCGGAATTGAAATAGCTCTTAAGCAGATTGTCCACGCTATCTTGGAAGGCCAAATCAATAGTCAGTTTAATATTATTCCCTTTGGTACCATCTTCGATATTTTCGACACTTTCCATATTGCCATACTTGTCTAGATGGACTTCTTTCACCGAGCGTTTTCCTTGCAAGGTTTCTTCATATTGTTTTTCTAGATAAGAAGTCCCAACACGGTCGTTTAGAGAATAACCCTTTTTGATATAAGCATCTGCTTCTTCAGCTGGTAGACCAGCTTTTTCACTAGATACACTTCCTACTATAGACGAAAGAGAAGTCTCTAGAACTTTTCGATCCCACGAAGTTGAAATACTGATACCAGGTAAATTCTTAGAGGCCGAAGCAATCAAGGCAATCTGAGTATCTGTTAAGGAGTCTGTCGCAATGGTCCCTGTCGCAAAATTTCCAACTGCATTGAGTTGGCTAAAAAGATAAATTTCTTTCTTTTCGTCATCCGAGTAGGCAATTGGCT
>CAKMOM010000097.1:0-5878 GCA_927910965.1 uncultured Streptococcus sp. | reverse complement strand
AAATAGAGCGATACTTTATATGCCATGATACAAATGATATACAATGATACTTCTGACCGTTCAGGCTGCCACCGTAAAAAGAGCAGCAAGTGAAATTCTTATGATGACTTCATCAGTCATGCCATGGAGGTGAAAAAATCTAAGAAAGGAAGTAGTAAAATCATGGAAACAGTAAACTATAAAGATTTAGTTGCGATTGGTTTTCCAGAGCACACATCGAGAAATATTATTAGACAAGCAAAAAAGATTGCGGTAAAAAAGTTTGAAGAAGCTAGAAAAAATGATAAGAATGCGGTACAATTAGGATGTTCACCTTTCGATAATAAAAGGTTAGGCATTGCTCCTAAAAATATTGTAGAAAATTTAATTGGTATTTCTTTTTCAGATATAGAAGGTGAGAAAAATGGTTATATCAAAGACAAAGAAATATAAAGGTGTATACAAAGATTCAAAAGGAAAAATTTATTTTCAAATTGAATTAGGAGTTGATCCAACAACTGGGAAAAGAATTCAAAAGAAAGGAAGGAAAAATCAACAGGGATTACCGTTTAATTCTTTTAAGGAAGCATATGAAGAGATACTTCGTTTAAAACATGAATTTGTGAACTCTACTATTAATAATAGTTTTCTAACTTTTAGAGAGTTTATGGAAGAGATTTATTTAAAATATTATCAACAAAAAGTTCAATTTGTAACTTATCAAACCGCTTTACCACATCATCAGTTATTTATTAAGCAATTTGGTAGTAAAAAATTATCAGATATTAGTACTATTGACTGTGAAAGATTTCGCTTAGCTATTATAGACAAGTATTCTAGTAACTATGCTAAAAATATGTGGTCTAGATTTAAAGCATGTCTGGGCTATGCAGAAAGATTGGGTTATATTGATAGAGTTCCTTTTAAAGGATTAGATAATCCTAGAGGAAAGCACCCTGATACAAAATTTTGGACATTTGATGAATTTAAGAAGGTAATAAACTCTTTTGATATTAGTGAGTATGAGGGACTCCATAATTACATGACGATCTGGTTATATTTTATGACTGGTTTAAGAGTTAGTGAGGGTATTGCTCTTAAATGGGAAGATATTGATTTTGAACGTAAATGGATTCATGTTCATTCGACGATTGAGAAGGATAAAAACGGTGTATGGTATGCTAAACAACAAACAAAGACAGTAGCAGGGAATCGTAAAATTGATTTAGATGATTTTACAATTACAATACTTAAAAAATGGCGAGAAGTTCAAATCAAGAATGATGATAAAGATTATGTAATATCACGTTTTGGTGAGCCCTTGTGTAAGTCTACAATCTCTAGGATAATAAAAAGGCATGCTAGGATTACTGGTGTACCAGAAATTACAGGGAAAGGATTAAGACATAGTCATGCATCCTATCTTATAAATGTATTGCATAAGGATACCTTATATGTTTCATATCGATTAGGACATGCTGATAAGTCAACCACGTTGAATACATATAGTCACTGGTATTATTCAGGTGATTCAACAATTTCAGAAGAGATTACAAACAGTTTAGATAATCTTGGATTATCAATTTACCTACCAAATTCCTGCCAGAGTTGAAAATTGAGGAATTAACCCACTAATACTGGGAGAAAATAGAATTTGCAAATTGTTACTCTTAACTTTTTATGTTGTATTATTGTTTGTTGCTAATTTAGTAGTTGTAAGCAGAAAAGGTGTTTAATTATATACTATGATTGAAATGAAGGGAGTGTTAAATTTTTGGATGGAAGTTTGGGAATTGTTTTGACTTTACTTCATATCCAAAATAAGTCTGTAAAGACATATTGGAGAGAGGCGTTATTGATTTTTGATAATTTAACTATAGAAAATTAGGAGGAGAACTATGAAATTCAAAAAGATCTATCTTTCCGTAATTTTTTTCTTAAGTTTACTTGGATTGACTGGATGCACATATGAGAAGTATGATGTTAAATTTCTCGACTCAAGTTATAATCGATTTGATTATAAAGGAGAGCATTATGGTGTAACTAATCAATTAATTTTATATGAAGATATTGAAAGTAAAGTAAGCAATCATTATGATATTTATGAAATATCTTACGATGATTCCAATGATGAAATAAAGAATGATTTGTTGGAGATTGGTGACTTATATCAAACCAAGAATAGAGAATTTGCCATAAAAATTGATAGTACTTTCTATAAATGTAAACTACTTGATAATATTTCTAAAGAAGAACTTATAAAAGTTTCTGACTTATTTAATGTTCGCTTAGTAGGAGAATTTGCTATCAATGAGCAAGAAGCCAGAGAGTTGAAGATAGGGGAACAATTATTTACAATTACTGAAGAAATTATTCCAAAAGAAGAGCTTAGTGCTACAGTTGCTAACTTAGATAATCAAGTGAAGTCAGTCACTAGATTATCAGGGGAGCACGAAAGTTGGAAATATGGAGAAATTTGTTCTTTAAAAAATCAGTCTATCCACGAGAAAGTAGCAGTTAAATTGAATGGAGAATATCATTTGGCTTTCTTAAGAAGTTAAACTGGGCAAAAAGTCTTTAAAAGAAAAAACGGCAAATAATAGAGCGACTACATTAGTAGCTTAAAACATGATTAAACCGGCTATTCTTAGGTAGTAGCGGATTTTTCTTTTTGTTCTAAAAAGGGGCAAAAAGGGGCGAGTAAGTAATTTTCCAACTGTTTAATTCAAGCTAAAAATCCCCAATCGTAGCGATTGAGGATTAAGCAAATGAATCTTAAACAATACCTTGTGCAATCATAGCGTTTGCTACATTTTCAAAGGCAGCAATGTTTGCTCCTGCAAGGTAGTCTTTATCAAGACCGTATGTTTCTGAAGTTGTTTTAGCTGTGTTGAAGATATTTGTCATGATGTCTTTGAGACGTCCATCAACTTCTTCACGAGTCCATGAGAGACGAAGACTATTTTGGCTCATTTCAAGGGCTGAAACGGCTACACCACCAGCGTTGGCAGCTTTGGCAGGTCCGTAGAAGATACCATTTTCTTTGTAAACTTTGATGGCATCAAGGTCGCTTGGCATGTTGGCACCTTCAGATACACAGATAACACCTTGAGCAACCAAACGTTTAGCTGCTTCACCGTTGATTTCGTTTTGAGTGGCACATGGAAGAGCAATGTCATAGTTTCCAGCGTAAGTCCATACAGAACCTTCGTGGTAGGTTGCGGTTGCTTTTTCAGCAGCATACTCAGTCAAACGAGCACGACGTTTTTCTTTAACATCAACCAAAAGATCGAAGTCGATACCATTTTCATCGATGACATAACCATTTGAGTCAGATACAGAGATAACAGTTGCACCAAGTTCAGTTGCTTTTTGAAGAGCATATTGAGCAACGTTACCAGAACCTGAAATAACGACTTTCTTACCAGCAAAGCTGTTACCGTTAGCTTTGAGCATTTCCTCAGTGTAGTAAACCAAACCGTAACCAGTTGCTTCTGGACGAATCAAGCTACCACCAAATCCAAGAGGTTTACCAGTCAAGACACCAGCATCAAATTGGTTAAGGCGTTTGTATTGACCGTAAAGGTAACCAATCTCACGTCCACCAACACCGATATCACCAGCAGGTACGTCAAGTGATGGTCCGATGTGTTTTTGCAATTCAGTCATGAAGCTTTGGCAGAAACGCATCACTTCAGCATCTGTTTTACCTTTAGGATCGAAGTCTGATCCACCTTTACCTCCACCGATAGGAAGTCCAGTCAAGACGTTTTTGAAGATTTGTTCAAATCCGAGGAATTTCAAAATTCCTTGGTTTACAGTTGGGTGGAAACGAAGTCCGCCTTTGTATGGCCCAACAGCTGAGTTGAATTGAACACGGTAACCACGGTTTACTTGAATGTTTCCATCACGGTCAACCCAAGGAACACGGAAAGAAATCACGCGTTCTGGCTCAGTAATACGTGCCAAGATATTTTCTTCGATATACTCAGGGTGTTTTTCAAATACAGGTTCCAAAGTGTTGAAAAATTCTTCAACAGCTTGGAGGAATTCAGCCTCGTGCCCGTTACGAGCTTTTACAGTTTCAAACACGCTTTGGATATATTCTTTAGCAGATGTCATATCGTTCTCCTTAAATTTTAATTTAATTATGTGTGTCATTATAGCAGAATTTTTTTTAACTGTAAAGAGAAAAAACAAAAATTTTCTAAAAATTCTTTCAATTTGATTTTTGGGCTTATTTGAAATTGGAATTTTTTGAAAGTGGATAAAAAACGAACGTTTTTCTTATAAATGACTTTCTTAAAGAGAAAAGCTGAAAATATGGTATAATATTATCAATAAAAGGAATCTGGAGGATCAGAATCATGGTATCAACGAAAACGCAAATTGCTGGTTTTGAGTTTGACAATTGCTTGATGAATGCAGCAGGTGTGGCTTGTATGACGATAGAGGAGCTGGAAGGGGTTAAAAACTCAGTGGCAGGAACCTTTGTCACAAAGACAGCGACTTTGGACTTTCGTCAGGGAAATCCTGAGCCACGTTATCAAGATGTTCCACTTGGTTCTATCAACTCTATGGGCTTGCCGAATAATGGATTAGACTATTATTTGGACTATCTTTTGGATTTGCAGGAAAAAGAGCCGAACCGAACTTTCTTCTTATCTCTGGTCGGTATGTCTCCAGAGGAAACCCATACTATCTTGAAAAAAGTCCAAGAGAGTGAATTTTGTGGTCTGACTGAGCTAAACCTTTCTTGTCCAAATGTGCCAGGAAAACCTCAGATTGCCTATGATTTTGAGACAACCGACCGGATTTTGGCAGAGGTGTTTGCCTACTTCACCAAACCTCTTGGAATTAAATTGCCACCATATTTTGACATTGTTCACTTTGACCAAGCGGCAGCTATTTTCAACAAATATCCGCTCAAGTTTGTCAACTGCGTTAACTCTATCGGAAACGGCCTTTATATAGAAGATGAGTCCGTCGTTATTCGTCCTAAAAATGGTTTTGGGGGCATTGGTGGGGAGTATATTAAACCAACTGCTCTAGCCAATGTTCACGCCTTTTTTCAACGCTTAAACCCTCAAATCCAAATCATCGGAACAGGTGGCGTTCTGACTGGTCGTGATGCCTTTGAACACATCCTCTGTGGTGCCAGTATGGTGCAGGTAGGAACCACCCTTCACAAAGAGGGAGTTGGTGCTTTTGATCGTATTACTAATGAACTGAAAGCAATCATGGCGGAAAAAGGGTACGAAAGCCTAGAAGATTTCCGCGGGAAATTGCGCTATATTGACTAATTAAATCGAAAAATCAGAAGAAAGGAGAGAAGATGCTAGCCATTGAAGAAAGTCAAAAACTGACTCTAGCAAATTTACCGAACCTGAGCCTTTTTACAGGGACAGACCAGGGTCAGTTTGAAGTTATGAAGAGTCAAGTATTGAAACAGATTGGCTATGATTCTGCAGACCTCAACTTTGCCTACTTTGATATGAAAGAAGTGGTCTACAAGGATGTGGAACTGGAGTTGGTCAGCCCTTCCTTTTCTTTGCAGATGAGAAAATCGTGATATTGGATCATTTTTGTCGATATCACGACTGCTAAAAGCGCTTTTTGACAGATGATGAGCTTAAGTCGTTTGAGGAATACCTTGATAACCCCTCGCCAACAACCAAGTTGTTGATCTTTGCGGAAGGAAAACTGGATAGCAAAAGACGGCTGGTAAAATTACTTAAGCGTGATGCCAAGGTTTTGACGCAGTAGAAGCCAAAGAACAAGAATTGCGCCAGTATTTCCAAAAGTGGAGCCAGAAACAAGGTCTGCAGTTTGCTAATCATTCTTTTGAAAAATCTTCTCGTCAAGTCGGGTTTTCAATTTAGTGAAATTCAGAAAAATC
>CAKMOM010000096.1:0-3323 GCA_927910965.1 uncultured Streptococcus sp. | reverse complement strand
TATATAAATAATAGATATATATCTATTTATTATATAGATGTTAATAGATTATATAATTTATTGGACAATTAGTGTCTAGTTTAAATTTTTCAATAAGGCATTATCATAACCCATGAGTGCGACGGACTAGTTTTTTAAAATTAGACACTCCATAACCCTTATGGTCGAGGCAAAGTCCGGTAATGATGATCCGTATACTTAAGTAAAATATTATACTTAGGCGAGCCCCACATTAAGTGGGGCTTGTTATTTTTGAGGAGTAGGTAATTTTTTACCTTTAACAAGATTATGCGCTAGTTTAAAAAAACCAACAGGTTTTAATTTCTCCCAATTATCTATTGGGTAGGCGCTTATTACATGTAATCGAAATTTTTTTCGTGTCTATACACTGTAAATACTACTTTGTAGTATATGATTTTTTCTTTTTCTTCATCAAAAATCTCAATGTTGGCGAAATTATCATAACCAGCAAACCCGATTTTTTTAGATGCTAGGTTTGATATTATCTCTGGTAATTTTTTAGATAATTCATACCGTACTTTACAAAAAGGGCGCTCTTCTAAAGAAGTCTTATACATTAATTTAGCTCTATCGGATTGTAAGTAGTGGTCGTAATCCTTTGTAAAACAATGCATTGAGTATGTCACATAGAATTTGTATTTAATCGGTTTTTTATCATCCTTGGCTGGTTGTTCGTATTCAATGACTTGAGCATCTAAATGGGAAAGATCATATGTCAAACCATCCAAACAAAAAATCTTTAAACTTTACTTGCTTATCTAAACTCATCTTCTGAGCACCAATTTTTATTGATGAAATAATATTTCACTTTATTTTTAGCATTAATAGGTCTGTATTTTATCTATATTGACCTATAAATCGCACATACCATAATATCAATAATATATTTTAAACTTAAATAAGGTATATTATATCTTGGTTATTTTTACATATCTATGCAGTATTCTTCGCATAAAGTGTGATTATGTTAAATAATTCTAGTCACTTAAATCGCTTGTTTATGCAAGTTTGACCTACCTTATATCACCTCAAATTTAGTTAAAATTTCTAAGACTACTTTCAAGATTTGTAACAGCAATGAAATGATTTGTAGCACAAGTGTGAGCATGTTAAACCTCCTATATAAATTAATGGTTATTGATTGTATCTACGGATTCAAGATAAGACTTTTAAAGAAGTTTAAAGCATTGACTAGCAGAAGAAGAGGTGAACGACTTCAGCACGATAAGCTACCGCGCCACAAGTAGCTTGCTGAATCGATAAAGGCATTGTCACTTGATGGCAATGCCTTTATCGATTTACCAAAATAAACGCTTTATACGCTGCTTTAGAGCCTGAACTGGATGTTTTCTTTCCCATTCCTTTGCCGCTTTCTGAAACGCTGCTTGAGACTTCCTATTGACGGCAAATTTGGCGTGAGATTTTTCAAACATACTTACAAGGTTTTCACGGTGTTTTTTTAGTCCTATATTTTAAAAATAACCACAAAGAAAAAAGAGCGATCAAAACGATCGATATGTCATTCATTTTTATCTTTACCTCTCTCAAACATTCAGCATAGTATCGCCATTATAGGGTCATAAAATTTCATAAGATTTTATTAAAACCAACCTAAGATCTTTATCTTAAAAAACGCTAACAATTTAATGATGTTACACACCTAACGCAAAATTGCATTTTGCCTTTTTTTCTTTAGTAATCAATACTTAAGGTATATGGTGATTAAATTTTGAATAGGGGATTGGAGATGCTATATAGCATCTCCACAGATTCTATACAGCACACCTTTGATTTTATTAAGGAAATTACCATTCTGTGCTATATCGCATCTAAAAAGATGCGATATAGCATACAAAAGATTCTCTGGAGCATCTCCACAGACTCTCCAGAGAATCTTTTTGCCCATAAATGGCTCAAATCAAGAGACGGGATTGATATTAAATAGTGACAGTGTTTCAAAATAAACACATAAAATTTAAATAAAAGAAGCCATAAAGCTCCGATGTGGTATTAAAAAATACGGAGCCCTTTGGGCGACTTCTTTTACTGAAAAGTTTTGCTAAATTTCTTTACCTTAGCTTGGCTTTTCTTCCTTAAACATTACAAAAAAATTTATTATTTATTAGCGCTCGTGGGGCTTGTGGGTTGTAGGTTTTTAGTGTGGGTAATGCTCGTGTGGTAACTTGTGTGCAACTCGTAGAGTTGTGCAAGGCGAAGCCGTCAAGTTCTCCATCAGCATTATCCATACGATGCCGTAGGCAAAAAACCGTTAAACAATCCACAAATCCACAGCGCCCAAAAGAGCGAGTTTCTTTGTAACGTTCTCAGTCATCGGTAAGTGAATGGCTTACCAGTAAAAAAGCGTGTTTTCGTTGGAATTTTAGACCCTAAACAATTCAATTCCGCTGTAGCCTTAACTTCTCGTTTATCAGGTACCTGTTATCGTACGGTGAGACGGTGGCAGAGCTTACGTATCGCTGTAAGTGCGCTAAATTTTACACCACAATTTGCCTGTTTATGCCTTCCGGCAGTCCGAGCTAATGACCCTTGAAGTTATGGTTTGCGTTTCTTGTTTACGTCGTTGAAATGATTTTTTGGTAGTAGGGACGCTTTGCAAATTACTTGCTTTACTAGCTACCCTTTGCTAAGATTTGACTTGTCTAGGGTCGAAATCGTTAGCAAAGAACGCAACGATAAGATTATCGAAAAAGGGCTTATGTGTCAAAACATAAGCCCTTTTTCTTTATGAATTCTACATTATTGCTATCTAAAACGCGTTCTCATGCATTTTATAGGAAAACTAATAAAACTATTAAGATTGATCATTAAAATGTAAATTCTGCCGTTTTAGATAGGATACGGTTTGTTATTTAGTATAAAACTGTCTTATTGATGGTATATATTCCTCTATTTTTTTTATTAATGGACTTAAATCATATCGATTTCTTCCACGGTATTTAGGGTTATCTCTAATTGTTCTTGTTTTAGATATAAGACCTTTTTCCTCTAAAGAGAACACGGCCCTTTGGACTGTTTTTGATGAGACGCCCATTCGTTTAGCAATACTTTTTTGGGATGGATGAGGCTTATCCTCACCCCACCAATGTAATATTATATTTAACAGAACATTTAACTGAGTAGGATTTAGCTCTAGTTCTTTTTGAAGCAAGAAAAGAGCTGTTGGCACAGCTGTCCAACCGAATTCTAATACCTTACTTCCCCATTTATCTTCTAATTTCATATTTTTAAATTTTTTTGATATGGACTTAACATCTATATAAATAAATAGATATATATCTATT
>CAKMOM010000095.1:0-6670 GCA_927910965.1 uncultured Streptococcus sp. | reverse complement strand
GTTAAGAAGAGGAAGTAACCAAGAATTTAAAGACGTAGCAGGAGAAACTAATAAACAAAATACAGAATATGGATTCACTGCGAATAAATTCACTACTGAAACAACAGCAACAGCAGAAAAATCCAGCTGTTATTACATATACAGGTACTCCAGCACCTGAAGGGAAGTTTACAAAAGAAAAATTTGAAAAAGCAATTCAAGATGGAGGAACTCCATTAGGATGGCGTTTTGTAAAAGCCATTGATAAAGATGGAGCAGATGCTAGAGGAAATGGTAGAGATGTTACCGACCCAACTGCGGTTAATGTAATTCTTAAACCTCAAACTCAAAATATGATATTAAAACTCCAGCAGAAGCTGACAAAGTAGTTGTATCAGATGTTAATAATGTTACTGATAAAGAGTTTGAAAAAATTAAAGAGAAAGTTAAACTTGAATATTCTCAAAACAATCCAGATGCACGTTTAGCTGACAAAAAAGGTAAAGAAGTAGAAGCTGCTTCAAAAGTTGTTGATAAAGTAGAAAAAGAAGGAAACAATCTTGTTGTAACCTATAAAGATGGTTCTAAAGATAAAAAACCATTAGCAGACTTAACTAAGACAGCAGACGACGCAGCTAAGCCAAATGCAGGTAACGATGTGGTTAAACCAGCAGATAAGACTGTGGTAGCGAACCCAGAAAAACTTACAGACGCTGAGAAGAAAGCCATCGAAGACAAAGTTAAAGCAGTGAATCCAGGTGCGACTGTAGTAGTAGACGATAAAGGAAACGCTACAGTGACAACGCCATCAGGAAACACAGCCGTTATTCCAGCAGAAGACTTAACTAAGACAGCAGACGATACCTTTAAACAACGTCCATATGTACCATCAAATGGTGGAGGCAATAACAGTGGTAACGGTAACGGAACTACTAACAATGATGCAAAAGTGGATAAAGCGAAGTTAGAAGGTGTTATTCGTCAACTAGATGAATTGATCATCAAAGAATCAGCTAAGCTTGATGCAGAAACTGCAAAAGAAGCGAATGCATTATCAGCAGATGCTAAGAAAGTATTTGCCAATGCAGACGCAACTCAAGCAGAAGTGGATGCAATGGTTAAACGTATCGAAGACTTCATGGCGAAAGTTGCTTCATCAACTGATCATGCAACTCCAGCTAATGACCAAGCTGCCCAAACACCAGCTGTAGCTCCAGCTACTGCTCAAGCAGCAGCTAATGCTGGTCAAACAGCATCAGCACAAGCAAATGCGCGTAAAGCAGCTAAAGAATTGCCAAATACAGGTACAGCAGATTCTACTGTAGCTATGGTAGCAGCCGCCGCAAGTGCATTACTTGGTCTTGGTCTTGCAGGTCGTCGTCGTAAAGAAGATGAAGAAGCTTAATTGGTAGATTGTTTGATAATTATCAGATGGTAAATCCGATTTTCAAAGCTTAGACAGGTACCTCTCATAAGAAAATCTCCTAGCAGGGAAGCCTGCTAGGAGATTTTACTAGTGAATCAATGATAGTTCGTTATTATATTATTTTAAAGCTGTCATATTGACATACAATTGAATTTTTGCTAGAATCCTTGCAGGAGGATACGTCTAATGAAAATAATAAAAAAAATTGATGCAAATCGCATTAGCAGTCTTTTTCTTTAGCTTACTGGCGACAAGTACAGTATTGGCGGATGATACTGATTCAGAGGGTTGGAAATTTGTCCAAGAAAACGGAAGAACCTACTACAAGAAGGGGGACCTCAAAGAAACCTACTGGCGAGTGATTGATGGTAAGTACTATTATTTTGATTCTTTATCTGGAGAGATGGTTGTCGGCTGGCAATATATACCTGCTCCACACGAAGGGGTTACGATTGGTTCTTCTCTAAGGCAAGATGTTGCTTTTAGACCAGATTGGTTTTACTTTGGTCAAGATGGGGTACTACAAGAATTTGTTGGTAAGCAAGTTTTAGAAGCAAAAACTGCTACAAATACCAACAAACATCATGGGGAACAATATGATAGTCCAGCAGAGAAACGAGTCTATTATTTTGAAGATCAACGTAGTTATCACACCTTAAAAACTGGTTGGGTTTATGATGAGGGGCACTGGTATTATTTACTGAAGGATGGTGGATTTGATTCTCGCATCAACAGATTGACTGTTGGGGAACTAGCACGTGGTTGGGTTAAGGATTTTCCTCTTACATATGATGAAGATAAGCTAAAAGCTGCTCCATGGTATTATCTAGATCCAACAACTGGCATCATGCAAACAGGTTGGCAATATCTTGGTAACAAGTGGTACTACCTCCGTTCATCAGGAGCAATGGCAACTGGCTGGTATCAAGACGGCTCAACTTGGTATTATCTAGATGCTGAAAATGGTGATATGAAAACGGGCTGGCAAAACCTTGGGAACAAATGGTACTATCTCCGTTCATCAGGAGCAATGGCAACAGGTTGGTTCCAGATTAATGGCAATGGTACTATGCTTATAGCTCAGGTGCTTTAGCAGTGAATACGACTGTAGATGGCTACTACGTCAACTATAATGGCGAATGGATTCAATAATGAAAGAAGCGATTGTGAAGGAAACAATCGCTTTTTTTGTGAAAATATAATAAAATAGATAGGAGAGAATAAATACTTGTATGAAAAAATAAGACGGCTTTTTCGTCTAGTAAAAGGAAAAAATGACAAAAAAAGTTGGTGTCGGTCAGGCACATAGTAAGATTATTTTAATAGGAGAGCATGCGGTCGTTTACGGCTATCCTGCCATTTCCCTGCCTCTTTTGGAGGTGGAAGTGACTTGTAAGGTAGTTCCTGCAGCGAGTCCATGGCGTCTCTATGAGGAAGATACCTTGTCCATGGCAGTTTATGCTTCGCTGGAGTATTTGGATATCAAAGAAGCCTGTATTCGCTGTGAGATTGACTCGGCTATCCCTGAGAAACGGGGAATGGGTTCGTCAGCGGCAATTAGCATAGCGGCCATTCGTGCGGTATTTAACTACTATGAGGCTGATCTGCCTCATGATGTACTAGAAATCTTGGTCAATCGGGCTGAGATGATTGCCCATATGAATCCAAGTGGTTTGGATGCCAAGACCTGTCTCAGTGACCAGCCTATCCGCTTTATTAAGAACGTAGGATTTACAGAGCTTGAGATGGATTTATCCGCCTATTTGGTGATTGCAGATACCGGTGTTTATGGTCATACCCGTGAAGCCATCCAAGTGGTTCAAAACAAGGGCAAGGATGCCTTACCGTTTTTGCATGCCTTGGGAGAATTGACCCAGCGGGCAGAAGATGCGATTTTACAAAAAGATGCTGAAGGACTGGGACAAATCCTCAGTCAAGCTCATTTACATTTAAAAGAAATTGGTGTCAGTAGTCCTGAAGCAGACTCTTTGGTTGAAACGGCTCTTAGCCATGGTGCTCTGGGTGCCAAGATGAGCGGTGGTGGGCTTGGAGGCTGTATCATAGCCTTGGCAGACAATTTGACACATGCACAAGAACTAGCAGAAAGATTAGAAGAGAAAGGAGCTATTCAGACATGGATAGAGAGCCTGTAACAGTACGTTCCTACGCAAATATTGCTATTATCAAATATTGGGGAAAGAAACAAGAAAAAGAGATGGTTCCTGCTACTAGCAGTATTTCTCTGACTTTGGAAAATATGTACACAGAGACGACTTTATCGCCTTTGCCAGACCATGCGACAGCTGATGCCTTTTATATCAATGGTCAGCTACAAAATGAGGCGGAGCATGCCAAGATGAGTAAGATTATTGACCGCTATCGCCCAGAAGGTGAGGGCTTTGTCCGTATCGATACTCAAAACAATATGCCTACCGCAGCGGGCCTGTCCTCAAGTTCGAGTGGTTTGTCCGCCTTGGTCAAGGCTTGCAATGCCTATTTCAAACTTGGATTAGATAGAAGTCAGTTGGCACAGGAGGCTAAGTTCGCTTCAGGCTCTTCTTCTCGGAGTTTTTATGGACCACTAGGAGCCTGGGACAAGGATAGCGGAGAAATTTATCCTGTAGAGACAGACTTGAAACTAGCTATGATTATGTTGGTGCTAGAGGACAAGAAAAAACCAATTTCTAGCCGTGATGGGATGAAACTTTGTGTGGAAACCTCAACAACCTTTGACGACTGGGTGCGTCAGTCTGAGAAGGACTATCAGGATATGCTGGTTTATCTCAAAGAAAATAATTTTGCCAAGGTTGGGGAATTGACTGAGAAAAATGCCCTGGCTATGCACGCTACGACAAAAACAGCATCACCAGCCTTTTCTTATCTGACGAATGCAAGCTATGAAGCCATGGACTTTGTTCGCCAGCTTCGTGAGCAAGGGGAAGCCTGCTACTTTACTATGGATGCTGGTCCCAATGTCAAAGTCCTCTGTCAAGAGAAAGACTTGGAGCATTTATCAGAAATCTTCGGTCAACGTTATCGCTTGATTGTGTCAAAAACAAAGGATTTGAGTCAAGATGATTACTGTTAAAACTTGCGGAAAGCTCTATTGGGCAGGTGAGTATGCTATTTTAGAGCCAGGGCAGTTGGCCTTGATAAAGGCCATTCCCATCTATATGAAGGGCGAGATTGCTTTTTCTGATAGTTACCGTATCTACTCAGATATGTTTGATTTCGCAGTGGATTTGATGCCAAATCCTGACTATAGCTTGATTCAAGAAACAATTGTCTTAGTGCAAGATTTCCTCCTTCATCGTGGGCAGACATTGCGACCTTTTTCTTTGGAAATCCGAGGAAAAATGGAACGAGAAGGGAAAAAGTTTGGTCTGGGTTCTAGCGGTAGCGTCGTTGTCTTGGTTATCAAGGCTTTGCTGGCTCTGTATAAGCTTTTGGTTGATCAGGAGCTCTTGTTCAAGCTGGCTAGCGCAGTCTTGCTCAAGCGTGGAGACAATGGTTCTATGGGGGACCTTGCCTGTATTGTGGCAGAGGAATTGGTTCTTTACCAGTCATTTGATCGCCAGAAGGTGGCTGCTTGGTTGAAAGAAGAAAACTTAGCGACTGTTTTAGAGCGTGATTGGGGTTTTTCAATCTCACACGTACAACCTGCCCTAGAATGTGATTTCCTAGTGGGATGGACCAAGGAAGTGGCTGTATCGAGTCACATGGTTCAGCAAATCAAGCAAAACATCAATCAGAATTTTTTAAGTTCCTCAAAAGAAACGGTGGTTTCTTTGGTAGAAGCTTTGGAGCAGGGGGAATCAGAAAAAATTATCGAGCAAGTAGAAGTAGCCAGTAAGCTTTTAGAAAGCTTGAGCGCAGATATTTACACGCCTTCGCTTAGACAGTTGAAAGAAGCCAGTCAAGATTTGCAAGCTGTTGCTAAGAGTAGTGGCGCTGGTGGTGGTGATTGTGGTATTGCCTTGAGTTTTGATGAGCAATCAACTGAAACCCTAAAAAACCGTTGGGCCGATCTGGGGATTGAGCTCTTATACCAAGAAAGGATAGGACATGACGACAAATCGTAAGGATGAGCACATCCGCTATGCCCTTGAGCAGAAAAGTTCCTATAATAGCTTTGATGAGGTGGAGTTGATTCATTCTTCCTTGCCTCTTTACGACCTGGATGAAGTCGATCTGTCGACAGAGTTTGCTGGACGAAAGTGGGATTTTCCTTTCTATATCAATGCCATGACGGGTGGGAGTGAAAAAGGTAAAGAAATCAATCAAAAACTAGCTCAGGTGGCGGACGCCTGTGGGATTTTGTTTGTGACGGGATCTTATAGCGCAGCCCTCAAAGATTCAACAGATGACTCTTTTTCTGTCAAGTCTAGCCATCCAAATCTCCTTATTGGAACCAATATTGGATTGGACAAGCCTGTCGAGTTAGGTCTTCAGACTGTAGAAGAAATGAATCCTCTTCTCCTACAAGTGCATGTCAATGTCATGCAGGAATTACTCATGCCAGAGGGAGAAAGAACGTTTAGAAGCTGGCAATCGCATCTAGCAGATTATAGCAAGCAAATTCCTGTTCCGATTGTCCTCAAGGAAGTGGGCTTTGGAATGGATGCCAAGACCATCGAGAGAGCCTATGAATTGGGTGTTCGAACCTTTGACCTGTCAGGTCGTGGTGGTACCAGCTTTGCCTATATTGAAAACCGTCGCAGTGGTCAACGTGACTACCTCAATCAATGGGGCCAGTCCACCATGCAGGCCCTTATCAATGCCCAAGACTGGAAAGACAAGGTCCAACTCTTAGTTAGTGGAGGTGTTCGCAATCCGCTGGATATGATTAAGTGTTTGGTCTTTGGTGCTAAGGCTGTAGGCCTGTCTCGAACCGTTCTGGAATTGGTTGAAAGCTACACAGTCGAAGAAGTGATTGGCATTCTCCAAGGCTGGAAAGTAGATCTACGCTTAATCATGTGTGCTCTGAACTGTGCCACTATAGCAGATTTACAAAAAGTAGACTATCTTCTTTATGGAAAATTAAAAGAAGCAAAGGATCAGATGAAAAAGGCGTAACCACCGCCTTTTTTTCCATCTTCAGACCGAGGTGACTTTTTTGAATTGTGATAAAATAGAAGGGAGAGGATGTACCTATGAGAAAATTTAAAATCTTTTTATTTATCGAAGCCTGTCTTCTGACAGGAGCTCTGATTTTGATGGTATCAGAGCATTTTTCGCGTTTTCTGCTGATTCTATTCCTCTTTT
>CAKMOM010000094.1:0-5197 GCA_927910965.1 uncultured Streptococcus sp. | reverse complement strand
CTTTGGTTTTCGAAACTTTGAAAACTTCAAAAAAGGATTTTTATTGCTCTGAACATCAAAAAAGAAAGGACAAAATTTGTCCTTTCTCGAGCTTAGCTTTTCTTCAACCCACTACAGTTGACAAAGAGCCAACTTTTTTTATAGTCTATTTCGGAAAACTTCGTACATGAGAATGGCTGCAGCAACGCTGGCATTGAGGCTTTGAACATGTCCATTCATAGGAATGGTAATCATTTCATCGACCTGTTTTTTGATGTTGCTAGAGATACCTTTTCCTTCATTTCCGATGATGAGGGCGATTTTCCCTTTTGTATTCCACTTGTGGCAAGGAGTACCATTCATATCCGTTCCAAAGGTCCAGAATCCTTCATCCTTGAGTTTGTCCAGAGTTTGGCTCAGATTGGTTACTCGGGCAATCGGAACGTGTTCAATAGCACCTGTGGCCGTTTTAGCAACGACAGGAGTAACTCCGACAGCACGGTGCTTGGGAATGATGACACCTGAAACATTGGTCGCATCAGCGGTTCTTAAGATGGAACCTAAGTTGTGAGGATCAGTTAACCCGTCCAGAATCAAAAGCAAAGGATTTTCTTCTTGACGCGTTTGGGCAAGAATGTGATCTAGCTCGCTATAGGCAAATTCAGATACTCGTAGAACAAAACCTTGGTGAACAGCACCTTCAGTCATCTCAAAGAGGGATTTTTTTGAAGTCCAAGAAATGGACACCTTCTTTTCTGTAGCCAGTTCCTTGACTTTTTCAACATTCTTACCTCGGAGATCTTCTTGGAGGTAGAGTTTGTTTCCAGTATTTGCAAGGAGGGCTTCGGTAACGGCATGGACGCCATAGACAATATCATTTGTTTTCATGCCTCTATTATAACACAAAACCCCGTCTTGCAACGGGATTTTCTTTATTCTAGAATTAGTAAACCATCTTTAACTTCAAATGGGTCTTTTTCATTGATGCGATCGTAAAACATGATGCCGTTGATGTGGTCAATTTCATGCTGAACAACGATGGAGTTATATCCTTTAAGTTTGATGCGGTGTTTTTCTCCATCCTTGTCAAAGTAGTCAACAGTAACGCGGGCATGGCGAACAACATAGCCAGGCACGTTACGGTCAACAGATAGGCAACCTTCTCCTTCGCCAAGAGCAGCGTCTTGAACAGAGTGAGAGACGATTTTTGGATTGTACATAATGGCTTGTAAGTCGTAGGCTTCCTGCGGAGTTTCACCTTCTTCGACAATATTAGGTACCAAAACAGCGATAATACGTTTTGAGATATCCAATTGAGGAGCAGCAAGTCCAACCCCACCACGGAGCCCCATCTTTTCAGCCATGACAGGATCTTGGGAATGTTTGAGGAATTGCATCATCTTTTCACCAAGGATGATTTCCTGATCAGATAAGGGGAAAGTGACTTCCTCAGCAACTGCGCGAAGAGTTGGATTCCCCTCGCGGATAATATCGTTCATATCAATTAAATGAGCAGCTTTTGTAATACGTTCTATAGCAGACATTTTCTCTCCTTTCATTACTTCTACATGATATCACAAAATAACAAGGATTGAAAGCATTACGGCATCGAGCTTTTATAGAAAATGCCTTGTAGGTTCGATTCAATTGTGAAAGAATTACTTATCTGTGATATAATAAAAAGAAAAGGCTTGCATTAGAAAGTAGGGAGAATGAAGATGCAAAGAAGACAGGATAGACATAAACGTGGACCAGTTTTTCGTTTTATGAGGGGGTTTGTAAACTTTTTTAGGAGTTATCGCAAGTGGAGTAATAAGGGATTTGTGGCGATACTTTTGCTAGCAGTTGCTTTATCAATGGGCTTGGTCTTGTTGTTTGAAAGTTTCCAAGGAATCCCCTTAACCAGTCAAAAAAAGGATGCAATTTCTCAAGAAGCAAATAAGACGAATCAAAATGCTAAAGATCAGGAAGAGGAAAAATCTGCTAGAATTATGGCCAACGGGGACCTCCTCTATCATATTCCTATCTATCGTTCTGCTTTAAAAGAAGATGGAACCTATGATTTTCATGAAAATTTTGATTATGTGAAGCCATGGCTCAAACAAGCAGACTTGATTATAGGTGATTTTGAAGGTACTGTTAACAAGGACCACTATTTGGCAGGTTATCCTCTCTTTAATGCACCTGGCGAAGTCATGGATGCCATCAAGGATGCCGGTTATCAAGTGCTAGACTTGGCGCATAACCATATCCTAGATTCACAAATAGAAGGTGTGGTTTCAACAGCAGATGCTATTGAAAAGGCAGGAATGACACCTATTGGAGTGTATACGCATGAGTCCCGTGATCAAGCTCCACTGGTTATCAAGGAAGTGAATGGTATCAAGATTGCACTTTTGGCCTATTCTTATGGTTTTAATGGAATTGAGCAAAGTATTTCTCAAGAAGACTATAACCGCTATCTTTCAGACCTAAATGAAGACAAGATGAAGGCTGAAATTGAACGAGCAGAGAAGGAAGCAGATATTACCATTATCATGCCTCAGATGGGTGTGGAGTATCGCTTGGAACCAACTGAAGAACAAAAGGCTCTTTACCACAAGATGATCGATTGGGGAGCGGATATTATCTTTGGAGGGCACCCTCACGTAGTTGAACCATCTGAAACGGTTGAAAAAGATGGGGACAAGAAACTCATTATCTATTCAATGGGGAACTTCATTTCCAATCAACGAATTGAAACCATGCAAGATGAAGAGAATGCTAAGTGGACAGAGCGTGGCGTGCTCATGGATGTGACTGTTAAGAAAAAAGCCGGTAAGACGACAATCGAAACTGCCAAAGCGCATCCTTCTTGGGTAAACCGTACACCAAAAGGAACCTATTCTCCAGAAGGTTATCCACTATTCCTATACCAAACTTATATCTTAGAAGATTTTATCGAGGGTGGTAGTCATCGTGACCAGTTAGATGAAGCGACTAAGGAACGAATTGATACAGCCTACAAAGAAATGAACGAACATGTGGGATTGAAGTGGGACTAGCTTGAATCCAGAGGAAAGTAAATGACGATTAAGGTAATTGCAACAGATATGGATGGGACCTTGCTGGATGCTAGAGGCCAGCTTGATCTCCCACGTTTGGAAAAGATTTTAGATCAGTTGGATCAAAGGGGTATTCGTTTTGTCATTGCGACTGGGAATGAAATTCACCGCATGAGGCAACTACTGGAGCACTTGGTCGATCGGGTGGTTCTGGTTGTTGCAAACGGTGCTCGTATTTTTGAAAACAATGAACTGATTCAGGCTCAGACTTGGGATGATGCCATTGTCGATAAGGCTTTGGCTCATTTTAAGGGTCGAGCGTGTCAGGATCAGTTTGTTGTAACGTCTATGAAGGGTGGTTTCGTCAAAGAAGGTACGATTTTTACAGACCTTGAAAGTTTTATGACTCCAGTAATGATTGAAAAATTCTACCAACGGATGCAATTTGTGGACGAATTAACCTCTGACCTCTTTGGTGGTGTGCTCAAGATGAGTATGGTTGTTGGTGAGGAACGTTTGAGTTCGGTCTTGGAAGAAATCAATGACCTCTTTGATGGCCGTGTTCGTGCTGTATCGAGTGGCTATGGTTGCATTGATATCCTTCAAGCTGGAATTCATAAAGCATGGGGCTTGGAAGAATTACTCAAGCGCTGGGACTTGACCTCCCAACAAATCATGGCTTTTGGTGACAGTGAAAATGATGTTGAAATGCTTGAAATGGCTGGAATTGCCTATGCGATGGAAAATGCTGATGATAAAGCCAAAGCTGTGGCTACTGCTCTAGCGCCAGCCAATAGCCAAGGAGGAGTTTATCAAATCTTGGAAAACTGGTTAGAAAAAGGAGAATGAAGTGGCAGTACAGTTATTAGAAAATTGGTTACTAAAGGAACAAGAAAAAATCCAAACCAAGTATCGTCACTTAAATCAGGTTTCTGTTGTAGAGCCAGACATTCTTTTTTATTGGGGATTCCATTGTCGAATATTATCCTCTGCAGGAACTATTTGGGACTTCGAAGACGATTGTCAATCGAGGCATTCGAGGGTATCAGACAGGGCTGTTATTAGAAAATCTAGATGCGCATCTGTACGGTGGAGCAGTAGATAAAATTGTCCTTTTGATTGGGACAAATGATATCGGAAAAGATGTGCCTGTGAATGAGGCTCTCAATAACCTCGAAGCTATCATACAATCCATTGCTCGCGATTATCCATTGACTGAGATTAAATTGCTTTCTATTTTGCCAGTCAATGAGGGAGAAGAGTACAAGCAGACAGTCTATATCCGCACGAATGAAAAAATTCAGAAATGGAATCAAGCCTATCAAGAGCTTGCTTCTGCCTATATGCAGGTAGAATTTGTGCCAGTTTTTGATAGTTTGACAGACCAGGCAGGTCAACTCAAAAAAGATTATACAACTGATGGGTTGCACCTTAGTGTTGCTGGTTATCAGGTTTTGACAAAATCTTTGAAAGACTATCTTTTGTAGTTAATTGCTTTCCTTTTTGCATTTTTGTGTTAGATAAGGTATAATGGTTTTATTGTCTTTTGGGGTCGTTACGGATTCGACAGGCATTATGAGGCATATTTTGCGACTCGTGTGGCGACGTAAACGCTCAGTTAAATATAACTGCAAAAAATAACACTTCTTACGCTCTAGCTGCCTAAAAACCAGCAGGCGTGACCCGATTTGGATTGCTCGTGTTCAATGACAGGTCTTATTATTAGCGAGATACGATCAAGTCTTGTCTAGCGGCTTGATAAGAGATTGATAGACTCGCGGTTTCTAGGCTTGAGTTATGTGTCGAGGGACTGTTAAACGAATACATAACCTATGGTTGTAGACAAATATGTTAGCAGGTGTTTGGACGTGGGTTCGACTCCCACCGGCTCCATTATTCCTTTGCATTCTTTTGCATTCCTTGGTAAAACGTTGTTAAATCAACGTTTTTTATTTTTTCTTTGGTATTCTTTTGCAAAAAAAGAATACAACATTTTGTTGTATCCTAAATATTAAATCAAGTCCTGAATTTTCTTAAGTTTTTATCATATTTTCTGTTATAATTAAGGTGCCTTAAGAAAAATATTAAGGTGCCTTAAGAAAAATAATGAAAAAACTAAATGTTTTTCATATAGTTTTCATTTTTGTGTTATAATTAAGGTGCCTTAAGAAAAA